>JBLHQQ010000035.1:0-13446 GCA_047625245.1 Candidatus Azotimanducaceae bacterium | reverse complement strand
TTATGGCTGCACCTCTTATGGCTGCGGCGCTTATGGCCGCAGCGCTCTTGATGACGAGTTTCAATCTATACGGCGAGCAAGCTGTGGCTGAAAAGGCTAAGGCACAACCGACGACAATCCAAACGCCGGACCCAGTCAAAAAACCAGAACCACAATCCATTCAAAAAACCGAAGCCATACCCACAGACACGCTCGGCGGTACCGGTTTAAAGAGCCGTAAGCTCAGCGAAGTGTTTGAACAGTTCGTCCCGTCCGAATCCATCAGTGCTGACAATGCCGTGCCGTTTCCGGTGGATATTTAGAAGTTTACTATTGAGACAATTTGATGAGTAGCCTATGAAGAAACAATTACCTCTGGAATTTATCTACCAGCTGTTCTCGCTAATTATTGCGGTCATTCTTGTGCATGCAATTTACGTCTCAGTCGTCAGACCAAACGCCTCGGCGATATTAGAAGAACAAGCGGTCAACATTAATGCCGACCCTAACTATGTTCCAGAGCGCTCGTCCTATGTCGTGATCCGAGATTTTGAGCAGGAAGCTTGTTTTATTCTCATGCTCTGGGCTATGTCATTGATGGGTTTTAAAGCCATGCTCGCGATCCGAGAGCGACGGGTGTTGCAGCTAGACCTGGTCCCCCTTAATGAGGGGACAAGCATTCTGCCGGAAGACACCCGTGAGTATTCAAGACCGGTGCAGGCACTCTCAGACGATCAGCAGCGATACCTTTTACCAAGAGCACTACTCACTGCCCTACATCGATTTCGCTCAACTCGAAATATCCAGGATGTCTCAAGTTCGATTCGGGCGATCTGCGAATCCGAATCTGAGCGATTGGACTCTGAGCTGTCGATGATCAGATACATCGCTTGGGCAATTCCATCCATTGGCTTCCTCGGCACCGTACGCGGTATTGGACAAGCGCTGGGGCAAGCTCACAAAGCCGTTGAAGGCGATATCGCCGGTGTGACCCAAGCGCTCGGAGTGGCCTTTAACTCAACCTTTGTCGCTCTGCTAATCAGCATTGTCATCATGTTCCTGCTACACCAGCTACAACTCTCCCAGGAGAGACTGGTACTGGACGCCGAAGACTATTGCGACAATCGACTTGTCCGAAATCTGCAGACATGACCAGGAGCGCACTTTGAGCACAGCTATTCTTGAATTAAATGACGCTGCAATGCACCTTGGCATTGACGGTGCACTGGTCCAAACCAGTGTTGGTTACGCGGTCCTCGACCAACAAAAGCTGTTGATCGGAAATCTGGCCCACCGGAACGCCAAGCTTCTACCCCGCTGGACCAACAATCGATTTTGGAATCACCTCAGCACTGACAACATTAGTAATGCCACAACGGAAATTCGACACAACGCTGATCTGGCTTTTGCCCATTTGGAAGATCTCGCCAGAGAAACTTCGGTCGACTCAATAGTTCTGGCGGTACCTGCATTTTATGACAAGTCTCAACTCGGATTGCTACTCGGCATATGCAAAGAGGCGGGATTGCGAGTCACCAGTCTTGTCGACATGGCCTTGCTCGCTGTTGCTAGCCAACCCAGTCACCCCAATGCACTCTTTTTAGATGTGGGTTTACATCGCATTACCCTGACTTCGGTTCGAACCGATGGCGCGATTCGCCAGGCCGGTTATCAAACTGTGGTTGAAACTGGTCTTGCAACTTTTTGGGATCGTTGGGCATCACTGATCGCCGAGCAATTCATACAATCATCTCGTTTCGACCCCATGCATGAGGCTGCAAGTGAACAAAAACTTTTTGACCAGATTCCGGCTTTTATGGCGAACAATGCTGAATCGAAGATTCTTACATTTGAGCTCGACCTCGGCAACGTCAAACACAGCACAACCCTATCAAAGGACCAGCTACTCGGCGCTACCGCGAGTGCCTATCCGGCCATTGTGCAGAACATCCGCCAGCTCGCACCAGTCGGCGAGCCATTAAGTCTGTTTGTCTCCAATCGCTTTAGCTACTTTCCAGATCTAGCGGCATCTTTGGCGTTAATCCCAAACCTCGACATTAGCTATCTTGATCAAGACCATATGATTCAAGCTGGACATCAGCTTTGGGACAAACTGGGAACCGCTAGCGAAAATGTGTCACATATTACAACTCTGGCGGTCACATCAACCCGTCCATCAGCCGGTACCCACGCAGCAAGAGCTAGCCACCTGCTGGTGGGTAAGAATGCCTATTCTATTCGCAAGTCAAGAATGTTGGTCTCGGCACGCAATGGCGAGTTGCAGGAAGGCAGTGACGCAGCCGTTGCCATTATCAGCCTCGAGGCCAATGAAGCACAGCTTCGAATCCTAAGTAGCGGAGTCAAACTGAATGGCGCAGCAATCGATTCAGGGGTGCACGCCCTCTCTCCAGGAGATGTCCTCGACATCCAGGGTGATTCTGCCCTGGTGATCGCTGAGCGATAATTATGGCAAAACGGCGCGAATCCAATGTGTTTAGCCTTTCCTTTCTGGACGTCATGTCCTGTGGATTTGGCGCCGTCATTTTGATTTTTATTGTCATCCAGCACGGCTCCGAGGCAACGTCCCAGGAGTCAAACCTTGAACTATTGGCTGAAGTAAAACGCATTGAGATCGAGATTCTCGACGAGACGGAAAAGCTGGTGGTTCTTAAAAATACCGTTGATAAACGAGACGACGTGATTGCGACTACGGAAGAAACGATCCGAGCCATCATTCTGGAGATAAGAGAGCTTGAGCAGAGGATCATCGCTTTACTCGATGATGGCGCAAGCAATGAAGAGAGTATTGAGGATCTTAAATCGGAACTACAGGAACTCGAACAAGAAGCGGCATCCTTGCAAAACAGTGTCGAACAACAAACCGGATCAGACTCTCGTAGTTTTCAAGGAGACGGTGATCGCCAGTATCTTAGCGGTGTGCATCTGGGCGGCGAGCATGTTCTGATTCTTATGGATGCCTCCGCCAGCATGCTAGATAACACCATCGTCAATGTCGTCCGTCGACGCAATATGAGTCGCGAGAAAAAACTCGAGTCACCAAAATGGCAACGAGCTCTCAAAACAGTGGAGTGGGTCGTCGCCAACATTCCTCGCAACGCCAACGTTCAGTTATTTGGATTCAATGAAACCGCCTGGCCAGTCGTGGCTGATAGTGAAGGAAGCTGGATCAGAGCCGAAGACCGTGCCGATGTGGAAGCTGCCCTAACCCAATTGAGACAGGTTGAACCAAAAGGCGGTACGTCTCTGCACCAGCCATTTGCTATGGCGCGAGCCCTTGTCCCCACACCAGACAGCATTTTCCTAATCGTCGACAGCTTACCCACAATGGGTGCAGAACCGAGTGATGCACGCATCATCAGTAGTCGTGACCGAGTGCGACTGTTCGGTGACGCTATCAATGGATTACCCCAAAATGTACCCGTGACCGTAATTCTATTCCCTATGGAAGGTGACCCAATCGCTGCTCCCAGCTATTGGCGTTTGGCTCAAATTACCGGCGGGGCTTTTCTCAGCCCCCCTGAGGACTGGCCATGAAATATAAGCGCCGTAGCATCGAAGGCATTAGCCTATCGTTTTTAGATGTGATCAGCTGCGGCTTTGGCGCACTGATTCTATTGCTTGTGCTCACCAAGGTTTTTGAACCAGTTGTATTTGAGGACACAATTGAAAACCTGGAAGGTTATCTAGCAGCATTACAGGAAGATTTATTCGAAATTCGAGGCGACAGTCGCGAGCTAAGCCGCGAGATGATTCGCCGGGAGGACAAAGAAACCGATTCAAAAGTACGATTGGAGAAGGTACAAAAGAGCCTCGCTGCTCTGCAGAACCGCTTTGATACTGCGACCCAAGATACCCGAGTTGAAGATACCATTCGAGGTCGTCTCGAGATTGCCAAACAATCACTTTCTGCGGAAATGCAGCGATTACTGGCCGAATACCGGAAGAATTCCGACGACGACACCATCGCTGGGATTCCCGTCGATAGCGAATACGTCATATTCATTATCGACACTTCCGGCAGCATGAGGGGCTACGCGTGGCCACTGCTGCAGCAAAAAATCGATGAGATTCTTCAGGTATATCCCAGACTGAAAGGAATCCAAGTCATGAATGACATGGGCCAGTTCATGTTTTCTCAGTATGCGGGAGAGTGGATCCCCGACACGCGAGCTCGCAGAGGGGCGATTAAAGATCGCCTGCAAACTTGGGATACCTTTAGTAACTCGAGCCCAGTTGAAGGTATAACCAAAGCTATTTCGATGTACTACAGGCCCGATAAAAAAATCAGCCTTTACGTTCTAGGAGATGAATTTAGTGGCCGTTCTATCCAACGAGTAATCGATATTATCGATCGTATCAACCACTCTGACAAGGACGGTGAGCGGCTTGTTCGCATCCATGCGATTGGCTTTCCTGTACAGTTTGATCGCCCCCAACAGTTTCAAACCACCGGGATTCGATTCGCCATTCTGATGCGCGAACTTTGCGCTCGAAATGGTGGCACCTTTGTTGGCTTAAACGATTACCGGGCTTTCTAAGCCCGCCAGCGAACCTGATACCTGACGATTTTCTTGCCCCGGGCAGGCACCTTCACTTCAAATCGCAACAGCCCACTATTTAACTTTTCAGATTTATCACTAGCGTCCAACACCTGCCAATCCCCTTGCATCGTTTCATCAACAATCACGGTCAGCACATCGTCCTTGCTATTACTGAGTTCAATCTCATAGATGGCTTCAAAATTTCTGTCACTGAGGCGGCTAAATTCCGACTGTTGCCGCGTCGCTGTCAGATCGAAAGCCTGTCCGAGCACCACTGTCACGTTCTGATCGCGAGGACTGGCGGAAAAACGTGATTCACCGACAAGTTCTGCCACACCATCGGTTTTGAGATAGGCCCTGGCAATTCCCTCAGGCAGCGGCAAACCGAGTTTATTCGCCTCAGAGTTAGAAAATTGAATTTCTGACGTGACCACTGGCGTCTCAGATCGTGGATAGGCATGTGAAACCACCTGGGACTGCAAACGATATTGCTGACTGTACTTGATACCATCAGCCTCGATCAGCTGAATTTGTTTCTCTTCATGATTCAGCAACCGAATCAGGCGAGGTAGCTCGAAAGACTGATAAGCGGCTAAGGCCTTCACCTCTGCAAAGGAGTCCGACATGCTACTGACGCGCGAAAATCTCGCCTCTCTAGGCCGTTGTTCCTGGACCTGATTGACGTTGCCCGCTACCAGCTTAAGTTGCGCGTCATTGAAGATAGCACCTGAATCATTGCGAATCGTCGCCCAGGCGGCCAAGTTGAGTCTTTTGTGCTGGTCATCAAGCACAAAAACGTAGTCCGCTTTCCACGAGACATTGTTGGCGATGTAGGTGGTTTCGATCTGCTGCTGACCGACAATAGGGTTATCCACGAGCCAAAACAATGTCGGACTTAAGCTCAAACCATCGGGAAGAGATGGTAACGAGATAGTGCCTTCCGGTGAGATTTCGATTTCATCGCCAAAGTCGACGATTTCAGGGTTGGTTGACAGCAGTATCCCTTCTCGAAGGACTTTCTCATAGACATCACCCTGCAATAAAGTGCGGCTGTACTTGAGCTTTCTCCCAATATAGGTCGCTAATAAACTCTCCCGATTCAATAGATCATAGCGATAGGATTGTTCCAATATTCGAATACCATCATCTTGCCCTAGAGAACGGGAAACAACGCTTCCTGGTTTGAGCGTGCTGGCAACATCTTGGTACTCAAGTAGTAATCGCTCGACCGGAAGTACTACGTCTCTGACGTCTCGCACCAACGCGAAATTGTGGTAAACCGTGAGATCTAAAGCCGATTGGCTTTTCCGGTCCAACGTCAAAATTTGCGTCTTGTTCTCAGCCAACACAACAACGGAGCCAGTTAACGAGACAATCAACACCAAGCAAGATACAAATATACTCACAATATCACTCCTCAAGAATCGCAACTGCCCGAGTCCATCCGGCAGAAGCAGCTCTAATTTTGTGAGGGAAGCAAGAAATCATGAACCCAAAAGGTGGTAGCACCTCAAGATTGTGCATCTTCTCGAGGTGACAATAACCGATATGTTTACCAGCCTTATGCCCCTCCCAGATTAGGCTCGCATCTCCCGTTGCCTCATACTTTTCTTTGGTATGAACAAAGGGTGCATCCCAACTCCAACCATCTGTGCCGGTTACCCTAACTCCCCGCTCCAACAGATACATTGTCGCGCCTAGACCCATACCGCAGCCAGCAGAGACATAGTCATCCTGGCCGTAACGCTTACCCGCACTCGTATTAACTACGACGATGTCGAGAGGTTGCAATTCATAGTCTATTCTCGCCAGTTCAGCTTCGACATCTTCTGCCGTGACAACATAACCATCATCTCGATCACGAAAATCTAACTTCACACCGTTCTGAAAACACCAATCAAGGGGGACTTCATCGATGGTCGCCGAGCGTTCACCCTCATTCATGGTGCTGTGAAAATGGTAGGGCGCATCAAGATGGGTACCGTTGTGGGTACTCAACTTGATAAGTTCGACCGCCCAGGCCTCACCATCAGGAAGGTCTTCCTTTTTAAGGCCTGGAAAAAACGACGCAAGGCTTTCAACGGATTGATGATGATCCACATAGGTAATTTTTGGCCTGGCACCTGGCGGATCTGAGATCACGTCGTTTTCCAGATAAATAGATAGGTCGATCAGTTTTCTTGCCACAGGAGCCCCTCTTTGCCATGGTCAAGTGTATCGTTTCGGCAAACCGATGGGCAAAAAATTTACCCGCATCCTCAGGTCTGTTTATACTCCTGATAAGACAAGGGGAATTCATTATGCCGCGGCAGAAACGATACAACCGCAAGACCGAAGATATCGGCAACATTCTTGCCCTCGAACACGTCAATCTAAGGGTCTCGGACCAGGCCCTGGCGACGACATTCTATGTCTCGGGGTTAGGCTTAACCCGGGACCCCTATGTGGATTTCGGAACTTTTAATGTCTGGATCAACGCCGGCGCTCAACAATTTCATTTACCCACAGGCAAGCCTCAAATTCTACGAGGTGAGATTGGGCTACGCGTACCGGACCTCGATCGCCTGGCTCAGCGTCTCAACCGTCTTGCACCCAGTCTGAACACCACTCGGTTCGAAGCGAACCTCGATAAGGATTCATTGCTGGTGACCTGTCCCTGGGGAAACCAGATTCGATGCTTCAACAAAGGAGAACCCGAACTTGGCATCCCCTATATAGAATTGTTAGTCGAAAAAGCCAAATTAGCCGGGATCGCTCGCTTTTATGAAACCATATTCTCGGTTCCGGTCAAACTCACCGCTAATCGACTTGAAGTAACAGTAGGTGTTGGACAGACCTTAAGGTTTAAAGCTGCTGGTAAAATCCCGGACTATGATGGCCACCATATCGCCATCTATACACCTGACTTTTCTGGCCCTTATCAGCTGATTAAATCACAGAGTCATATCATGGAAGAGTCAAATCAGCACCAGTACCGATTTCTCAACATTTTTGATCCACTAACAGGAGAGGTGCTCTACGAACTGGAGCACGAAGTTCGCGCGCTCAGTCACCCAATGTTTAATCGAGCGCTGCTAAACAGAAATTCGAACCAAACCTTCAACCAATACCGAAAAGGCCAGGATGCTTTCTATCCAGGTTAATCCCAAGCAATGGAGTTTGTAAATGAATGTACTATCACTTTCGCGAGTCGTAGCCCATTGGGCTAGTCAGTATCCGAGTGCTGTCGCCATTGTCCACGAGGCAGAAGAGATTACCTGGCTAGAGCTTGAAGCTTCGACTAATAAACTCGCTCGCGCTTACAGCCAGCTTGGCGTAAAAGCCGACGACTTTGTCACAGTGGCTTTACCTAACGGCGTCGAGTTTTTTCAATCCTGTATCGCGATTTGGAAAATTGGCGCCACTCCGCAACCCGTTTCTGCCAAACTGCCAAAATTTGAATTGGATCAAATCATAGAACTCGCCAAACCTAGTCTTGTTGTTGGGGTCGACTTCGGCACCCAAGACGACACCGGCATTTCGATTGGTTTTCAGCCCGAGGACAGCCTCTCAACAGATCCTTTACCAGAAATCACCTCCACCTCCTTCAAGGTGATGACCTCCGGCGGGAGTACCGGTCGACCCAAATTAATTGTCTCTGCCTCGTCTGCTCAATGGGATTTGGATCTCGAGTATCTACAGATACCAACGGAAGGTGCAATGCTAATCCCAGGCCCGCTTTACCATAACGGGCCGTTTCTCTGGGGCATGATCGCTCTATTTCGTGGTAATCGAGTGGTCGTCACAACCCGTTTTGATGCTGAACAAACGCTAGCGCTACTCGCACAGCATAAGGTCGACGTGGTTTACATGGTGCCCACGATGATGCAAAGAATATGGAAACTGCCTGAGGCTACCCGTTCACAACACGATCTCAGCCATCTAAAAGCGCTCTGGCATTTAGCCGCACCCTGCCCGGCCTGGCTTAAGGAAGTTTTTATCGAGTGGCTCGGTGCTAGTGTTATCTGGGAACTATACGGTGGCACTGAAGGAACCGGTTCAACCATTATCAGCGGTGAAGAATGGCTGGCTCATCGCGGATCCGTTGGCAAACCCGGTGACGCATCAGAAATGAAAATTGTCGGCGATAATGGCGAAACGCTAACGGCCGGAGAAGTCGGAGAGCTATATATTCGGCCTGTTACAGGCCCGGGATCAACCTACCGCTATATTGGCGCCGAGGCCAAGGCAATTGACGGCGGCTGGGAAAGCCTAGGCGATCTCGGCTACTTTGATGAAGATGGTTATCTATACCTGGCGGACCGGCACACGGATATGATTTTGTCTGGAGGCGCCAACATCTACCCCGCCGAAGTAGAGGCTGCAATAGATGCGTTCCCTGCTGTTCGCAGTTCGGCTGTGATTGGCTTGCCGGATGAGGATCTGGGAAATGCCGTGCATGCTATTGTTGACGCTCCAGGCGCCGACCCTGATAAAGCGGAGGCAGCGCTCCTTAACCACCTCAATGAAAGGCTGGTTCGTTACAAGGTGCCAAGAAGCATCGAATTTGTGACCGAACCACTCAGGGACGATGCTGGAAAAGTTCGCCGTAAACAACTGAGAGCAGAGCGGATCTCATAGTTTAGCGATAGTCTATCGCGAGCTGGGTTTGCCTGACTTTCCATCCTCAAAGAAAGTTAGGTCTTCGACAGCGCCTCTCGAACCGCCTTAGCGGTAATCGGGAGATGCCTTAGCCTGGCGCCAACGGCCGCAAAAATAGCGTTACCGATCGCCGGGCCCACGACAGTAGTCCCTGGTTCTCCAAGCCCCACAGACAAATAGTCACTAGCGATAAATTCAATGTCTAGCTCCGGGACATCGGACATTCGAAGTGGTGTATATCGATCGAGGTTCCGATCTCTGATATCACCTTGCTCGTATTCAGTGCCCTCATGCAGGGCCATGCTCGCTCCCCAGAGAGCTGCCCCTTCAGTTTGAGCAAGGGCGCCATCAGGATGAATAATCGTACCAGCATCCAGCACGAGCGTGAGCTTCGTCAGCTTTACCGTTCCAGATATGGGATCTACCGAAACCTCTGCCACGCAAGCCGTCCATGTTGGCATATCCCGTTCCTGACCAAAGGTGGTGGCAACTCCCATACCATGATGGGCTGGAAGTGGCTTGCCCCAGTCCACTTTGGCAGCAACCTGCCGCAACACAGCAGCAAGACGATTGGCACCGCCGACTGAATTGGGCGTACTGCCAGCATTTCTACCTCTACTCTTCAAATGTTGTAATCGAAAAACAACAGGATCAATTCCCAGAACATGGGCGGTCTCATCCATAAAGCTTTCTAGCGCCCAGTTAGTCCAACCCGGTCCTACCGACCTCAGCCACCCTGGCCGAAAAGTCCGATTTGCGAGGTCATTGCTGATTGCCCTAACCCGATGTTGGCCAACCGAATACCAGTGGTTGGCGCCATTAATCGAGAAGGGATCAAATTTCTCCCCATTTGAACCCGTACCCATAAAGAAATCAGCCATGACTTCTGACGGCCAACCGGCTGTCGCATGATGTTGCATGCCCACCACGCGGTTTTTACTATCAAGGGCAACCTGCAACTTCTGAACCGAAGCAGAACGCGGCGAATCAAATCTCGAGTCATCCTCTCGGCTAAGCAGAACTTTAACTGGCTTACCGAGAGCTTTGGCGCCAAGCAATGCTGGCACGCCATAATCGCCATTAAGACGGCGGCCGAACCCGCCTCCGAGTAGATAGGTTTTCATCAAAATGTCGGATTCGTTCACCCCAAGGGCCTTTGCATAAACCGGAAGGGCAAGTGACTGCCATTGGTTACCTGTATGCAGTTCCCACTTGCCATCGACTTCGACGGCCAGCGCATTCACGGGTTCCATCTGGAAATGCAGAACAGTCCCTGTCGTATACTCCTGGCTAATCACCTGATCAGCATTCGCAAAGACCGCGTCAACGGATTCATCTTCGACGACCAACGCCCCCTTCGTGGACTCGATAAGTGTTCGGCCATGATTGAGGATGTCAGATTCAGACACGCCCTTCGTGTCACCAGCATCATATTCAATCTCAATCAATCGGGATGCTTTCAGTGCTGCGTGATAGGAGTCTGCGATCACCAGTGCCCAGCCGGGGACTGTACCCGAGGGATCCTCCAAGACCAGTGTTTGGACATAACCCGCAACAGATTGCGCCTCGTTGTCTACAACCTTTTGTATAACGGACCCATATCGAGTCGGCGGTAGAATGGGTTTTGCATACACCATGCCTGGTAGTTCAGCATCAATCCCATAACAGGCTTTACCTTGAGTTTTGTCGGGGATATCGAGGGCTTCGTAATCCCCGCCAATGAGTTTTCTTTCGCTCGCCGGTTTTATGGGCATCAAAGCGAGTTCCGCTTCCGAGAAAACTCGATCAATCTTGCCTTGCTGAACAATTTCGCCAAAACTAAGACGCTTATCACCGCAAATTATGGTGCTGTTTTCGGCATGACATTTAAATGCTGGAACCCCTAAAAGTTTCGCGCCCGCTTCAGTCAATGCCTTGCGACCCGCCGCCCCGGCTCGAGACAACAACTCAAAATTTTGCCACATCGACCAGCTACCCCCAGTCACCCGATAGCCATACCGCGCTTCAGTGTCGACATAATGTAGGCGCACGTCTGACCAATTCGCTTCAAGTTCCTCAGCAATTATACGCGCTAATGCCGTTCCTACATGCTGACCCATTTCTGCTTCGGCGACATTAACGTGGATGAGACCGCCCGCATCAATCGAAAACCATACAGTCGGTTCAAACTGTTTTTTCGAAATACTGATCGAAGCTGAACTCGCGAGGGACCGAGCTGGTGCAAAGGCAAGGGTGAGGCCGGCAGCTGAGGCGCCGACAAGAAAACTCCGCCTCGTCAATATGCCCGTCTGCTGGCCACTCAATTGTTGAAGATGACGCAACTTGCTCATGACTGTTGCTCCTCGACTTTTTGAACAATAGTTCGATCCGCCGCTAGTTTGATAGCCGCTTTGATCCGTTTGTAGGCCATACAACGACACAAGTTACCATCCATAGCGGCAATAATTTGTTCGTCAGTTGGCTTAGGGTTTTGCTTTAGGAGACTGGCAGCCTGCATGATCTGACCGGACTGACAGTAACCGCATTGAGGCGCTTGGGCATCCACCCATGCGGTTTGCAGGGGATGGTCAAGACCTTCAATCGTGGTGACGTCCTGACCTAGGATACTTTCGAGAGACGTAATGCAGCTTCTTATGGCCACACCGTTTACGTGCACCGTGCAAGCACCGCATAGGCCAATGCCGCAGCCAAATTTTGTGCCCTTAAACTTCAATTCATCTCGAATCACCCAAAGCAGTGGCGTGTCATTGGGTACATCAAGATTAAATTCCGCGCCGTTTAGTTTGAATGTTGTTGCCATCACCGCAGCCTTTTTTTGTTTAGTTTAACCTTGCCAGCGCACCGCACACTAAGCAAGTTGGAGACAAGACGCATCGACATGTGCCTGTTAGAATGCGCCATTTATTCGAGCGAGAAACGTTTAATGCCCAGCACCCCCGATAGGAGAGTCGCGTTTGGCGTCAAAATCCTAAACTCCAATCACAAACAAGTACGTCAACTTAAGCGCGATGGCCATGTTGCCGAGCTACATGGCAATAAATTCTGGAACTCCAGCTTTCTCATCATGGACTACCTGAAGAAAAACCCCCTGAAGAAAAAAGTTCGAGTGTTGGAAATTGGCTGTGGTTGGGGCTTGCTAGGCATCTATTGCGCCAAACAGTTTGATGCCAGAGTGACCGGCATCGATGCCGATGAGAATGTGCTGCCCTTCCTTGCCCTGCATGCCACCTTAAACGGCATTGCCATCGAAGGCCATAAAATGTCATTCCAGCAGCTGACAGTCGAAAAGCTAAAAAACTTCGATGTCATTCTAGGAGCGGACATCTGCTATTGGGATGATATGACCGGCATTCTCTACAACCTTATCGGTCGAGCTAAAAAGGCTGGCGTTAAGACCATCATGATTGCTGATCCTTGTCGCCCACCTTTTACTGCACTGGTTAAAAAGTGCCGCGGTAAGTACGACGTGCAAGTAGAAGAAAAATTCTTGAAAAGACCGGTTAATGCATCAGGCGAAATATTAATAGTCGAGTAACCCCTTCTGTAGTCACTTTTGTAAAAAGAACATAGGAGAACAAAGATGATCGTGACAACCACCTCATCAATCGATGGTAAACGAATTACTCAATATCTCGGCATCGTGACCGGCGAAGCCATTCTAGGTGCCAACATCTTCCGCGATATGTTGGCGGCTGTTCGAGACATCGTCGGTGGACGTTCTGCTGCCTACGAGCGTGAACTAGGCAAAGCCAGAGAGATCGCCCTCGAAGATCTAGAAGACTGGGCGAACGAACTCGGTGCTAATGCTATCGTTGGCGTCGACCTCGACTATGAGAGCTTTGGTCAAACCAACGGTATGATGATGGTCAGCGTAACGGGCACAGCAGTGATCGTCGAAGATATCGAACCTTAACTCACCGTTTCGGACCGACTCGTGATTGCGTAAAGGTAGGCCGGCAGCGCACAGGATAAGCCAATTGTCAGATTCAAAAGTACGAACAGCCAAGTTTTCGGCTCTTTTTTACTCAACATGTATATCCAGAATACACCCGAGGTAATTAGCAAGTCGGATGTAAACCCAGCCGCTGCGCCATTCACAAAGAGCGCTTGGATAAAAGCAATCAAGTTAATGCCTTCATTCATAAAAAAATTACCGAAAAAAACATAAGGCACGATGGCCCCTACAACTGCAAATACCAAATAAGTGTGTTTCATCTCAACTTCTCCTGACTTATCGCGCCATAGTAGCGGGACCATAGGAGAA
>JBLHQQ010000034.1:0-13786 GCA_047625245.1 Candidatus Azotimanducaceae bacterium | reverse complement strand
TGCTCGCGTCCCTCACCTCGTGGTTCATGATTTTTCAGCGAGGCTTTGCTCTATCGGGTATTCGTTCGAGCTCTGTTGCCTTTGAGAGCGAGTTTTGGTCCGGCAAAGATCTACGCAAAATTTACCTCGAGCTGGATACAGAACACCACGCACCAGTCGGTATGGAGCAGATATTTGTGGCGGGCTTTAAAGAGTTCACTCGTCTTCGTAAGCAGGATAACCCCGACCCAGATCGAGTCATGCAAAGTGTTCAACGGTCGATGAGGGTTGCCATGGCCAGAGAAGAAGAGCGTCTCGAAACTCATCTCGCATTTCTCGCAACCGTCGGTTCCACAAGCCCCTATATCGGCTTGTTCGGTACGGTTTGGGGCATTATGAATTCGTTTCGGAGTCTTGCCCTGGTTGAGCAAGCCAGTTTATCGATTGTCGCACCCGGTATTTCCGAGGCGTTGATTGCTACAGCAATGGGTTTGTTTGCGGCGATTCCTGCGGTGATCGCCTACAACCGCTACTCGGCGCAAGTCGAAATTATTGTTAACAGACTAGAAGCGTTTACCGACGAGTTCACTGGCATCCTTCAGCGCGCGGTACATACCGATGGCTAAGGCTAAACGTCGTAGACCGATGTCTGAAATCAATGTGGTGCCGTACATCGATGTGATGTTGGTCCTGCTGGTGATTTTTATGGTTGCAGCGCCACTTCTGGTTCAGGGCATCGATGTGAATTTACCCGATGCCACCTCTGGACCCGTGCAGTTGGATGAAAACGAACCGGCCCTGGTCGTCACTGCCACGGCGGACGGTGCTTATTTCATGAACGTCGGAGAGGAAGCCGAGTCCGTCGCATTGGCTTTGATTGGTGAACGGACCCAGAAGATTCTGCAGGCCAACCCGGATATCAAGGTCTTGGTCGAAGGAGATGAAAGCCTCAACTATGGAGTAGTGATCAATCTAATGAACGTCTTGCAAGCCGCCGGTGCGAAGAATGTCGGGTTGATTACGGAGCCACCGGGCAGCTCATAAGTCGTGGAATTCTCCCCTACTAATGTCATGGCCTGGGCCCTTGCGATTTTGTTGCATGGTGCGGTTGTCGGGGCATTTATGTTCGATTGGCAGCCCGACGAGCAACTCGTCGTGAGTGAAATCCAACCCTATTATATTGAGGCCAGTCTCGCCCAAGAGAACCCCCATACAGCGAAACAGAAACGTCAGGACGCTGCGACCGCCGAGAAAAACCGAAGACTTAGAATAAAGCGCAATGTTGATAAGAAAGCGGCGTTGAATAAATCTCAGCAGCTTGAGGCAGATCAGCTGAAAGCCCTGGCTGATGCCAAACTTGAAGCGGGGAGACTACAGGCACAAGAAGTTGATCTCGCCATAGCTGAACGGGTAGTGCCAAACGAAGAAATCCTCGCAGAGTCTCGCAATGAATTAGACCGGGCAATCGAGGATGAAAGAAACCGGCGCAAGGCGGTGACCGATGACGAAAAAGCCATGGCCTATGTCGCGCAAATACAAGCCGATATTGTGCAAAACTGGTCGCGACCTCCTAGCGCAAGAAATGGCATGCAGGCACTGCTTAAAGTTTTTCTCGTACCGACGGGAGAAGTTGTTGACGTGACATTGATCGAATCCAGCGGCAATGAAGCGTTCGATCGATCGGTATTACTAGCGGTGCGGAAAACAGAGCGTTTTCTTGTGCCGGATGATGCAAGACAATTTGAACGTACTTTTCGGGAGTTTGAAGTGCTATTTCGGCCCGATGACTTGAGGTTATAAATGACAGGATTCAGGCTCGCTTTTGCCTTACTGATTTCAATTTTCGTCAACCCTGCTGTGTTAGCAGACTTGCGTATCGAAGTGACCCAGGGTGTCGATAATGCGGTGCGGATCGGGGTTGTGCCATTTAATTATCCGGTTCGAACCCGACTACCCGAAAGTGTCCATAAAATTGTTGATGCTGACTTAACCCTAAGTGGCCGCTTTTCAACCCTACCAGTCCAACAAATGTTGAGTTTGCCGACAAGGAGCGAAAGTGTGCTTGCCCGGGATTGGCGACTGCTGGATGTGGAATATCTGGTGATGGGTGAAATGGAGCGAGTGGAATATGGCTTTCGCCTTCGTTTCGAACTCTACAATGTATTTAAGCAGTCGGTGGTGTTGAGTCAGGTGATCGAAGGTACCGAGCAGGAACTTCGAGACATGGCGCATTATGTGAGTGATGAGGTGTTCGCAGCGTTGACCGGAATACCCGGAGCATTTTCGACGCGCATTATGTATGTCACGGCCGACGGCCCTGCAGGCAATCAGAATTTCAAACTGAACATTGCTGACGCCGACGGATATCGACGTCAGACTATTCTTGATTCAAAAGAACCTGTCCTGTCAGCAACCTGGTCGCCCGACGGCAACAAGATTGCTTATGTCTCGTTTGAGAATGATGCACGACCGGCGATCTATATTCGCGACCTTAGGGTTGGACTGACCCAGCAGATTACCAATTTTTCTGGTTTGAATGGTGCGCCCGCTTTTTCCCCGGACGGCAAACAACTGGCGATGGTGTTGTCTAAGGACGGTAATCCGGATATCTACGTGCTGAACCTTGAAAACCGGCGTTTGCGCAGAATTACTCGTCATTACGGGATTGATACCGAACCTTCCTGGCGAGTGGACGGAGAAGCCATCGTATTTACCAGTAACCGTGGCGGCAAGCCCCAGATCTATCAAATGCTGCTATCTGACCTGAGTATTGAACGATTGACCTTTGAGGGCGACTACAACGCCAAAGCGAGCCTGCTGCCGGATGGTAGCGGCCTTGTTATGGTGCATCGACGGAAAGGGGTGTTTCATATTGCGCTGCTAAACCTTCAAACTGGTCGACTCACGGTACTAACGGAGACTGCATTAGATGAATCGCCAAGTATCGCGCCGAATGGTAGTATGCTAATTTACGCCACCCAGATGAACGGCGAAGGGATTCTATCTGCTGTCTCGATAGACGGTGGCGTGAAGTTTAATCTGCCGTCCAGCGAAGGCGATGTAAGAGAACCGGCCTGGTCGCCGCAGAAGACTAAAGTTTTCACACCGATTTCACCGTAGTACTCGGTTTTGTGGCCGTCGAACGTGAATTCGCTAATTGTAGTGTGGTTTAATCCTCACATTGATACGTACACAGGAGTTGTTCATGGGAATTTCAAGTAATCGAGGCCTGATGGCCCTTGTCGTCGCTGGCCTAATTTTAGTCGGTTGTGCGAGTAAGGCACCGGAAGAGGAAGCTCCTGCGCCGGAACCAGTTGCGGTCGAGCCTGCACCTGCAAAGGTTGAAGTGCCGAAAGAGCCTGCCGCAAGCATCACTGGCAACGGGAATGTAAATATTTCTAAAGGCCCAGGAATGGGCACAGAAACTCTCGATGGCATCTTCTACTTTGATTTTGATCAGGCAATTGTTAAGCGAACTGGTCATCCTGAACTCGATAAGCATGCCAAAGTGCTAAAAGCCAACCCCAATTTCCGCGTCCGACTCGAAGGTCATGCCGACGAACGTGGTACTCGGGAATATAACCTGGCTCTAGGCGAGCGCCGTGCAAACGGCATCCGTTCTTACCTGACTGCTCAAGGTGCCTCGCGCACTCAAATCGAAGTGATCAGTTACGGTGAAGAAAAACCCGCCGTGCTGGGTGCTGGCGAAAGCAGTTGGGCGCAGAATCGACGCGTCGCTATTAAGTACCGTAGATAGGTCTTCTTGGCCTCGATTTAGTTATGACAAAGCTGCACACCTCATGGATTGGTGTGATGAGTCTTCTTTTGATGACCGTCACGCCATTTTCATTTTCGGCTCAAAGCCCTATTGCTATCGAGTCTCGCGAAGTTGCGCCGGTCGGTAAGCAAGAGGACCGGCTAGACGTTCAGCCGAGCGTCAATCAAGCAGTTCAGCAAAATGCTCCGCTAGGTCGGACTCTGCAACGGGGCGGAGCGATTTACCAAGGTGGGTCTACGCTGCCTTATCAACCGCCGATTGAGGACGAGTTTGAGCCGCAAAGTGGCGGTGAAACTCAGTATCAAGTTCAGTTGTTACAACAAGAAGTACAAGATCTGCGTGGCCAGGTAGAAGAGTTGACCTTTCAGCTAGGACAAATGCGTCAAACTCAGAATGATCGTTACCTTGAGTTAGATGCTCGTTTTCAGCGTTTAACCAACCGCACGCCAGAGTCTGCAATAGCCGATGAAGCAGAGCCCGATGCCGTGGTTGTGGTCGCCGGAGAAGATGAAAAGACTTTATATGACAATGCCGTCGAGTTGATCCGCGCGAGACAGTATGAGCTGGCGATATCTCAACTCGAAGCGGTTATCGATCGTCACCCAGACGGTGCATTTACTGCCAACGCCTACTACTGGCTTGGTGAGGTTTATGCGGCTAAGTCAGAACCTGACTACGAGGCGGCCAGGCAAGCCCTGGCTCAGGTCATTACCTTCTTTCCTAACCATCGCAAAGTACCGGATGCTGCTTTTAAGCTAGGCAAGGTCTACCACTTGATCGGTGACTGTGCTCGCGCGGCGGAAATTCTGAATCAGGTAATCAATCAGCATCAAGCGACTACGGTAGCAAAGCTGGCCAGTGACTATTTGCGCGACCGGATCGGAAGCTGCAACTAATAAAGCTGGTTTAAAGAGCTGGTAATAAACGGCTAGTAATAAAAAGCGCAGGCAATCTTTGAGTAATCTTCGAATCACCGAAATCTTCTATTCCCTTCAGGGGGAGGCTCGCACGTCTGGGCGACCCACGGTATTCGTCCGCTTAACTGGCTGTCCTCTGCGGTGCCAATATTGCGATAGCGAATATGCTTTTCATGGCGGACAGCAGCGATCTATTGATGACATATATGCAGAGGTGGCGGGTTATAAACCTCGATACGTTACTGTTACCGGTGGTGAGCCCCTGGCCCAACCCAACTGTCTACCGTTGCTGACGAAACTTTGTGATGCTGGCTTTGAGGTTTCTCTAGAGACCAGCGGGGCACTCGATATCGCCGCGGTGGATCCTCGAGTCTCAATTGTACTGGACCTAAAAACTCCGGGTTCCGGTGAGGCCCGGCGTAATGTGTACGACAATCTTGTGCTGCTCAAACCCATCGATCAGGTGAAATTTGTGATCTGCGACCGACAGGATTTCGAGTGGGCAAGATTCAAAATTGCCGAATATGACCTGAATACCAAAACTGCTGAAGTACTCTTTAGTGCAAGTTTTGATCAGCTTGATGCCGTTGAGCTGGCCAACTGGATAATCGAGGATAATCTGGACGTGCGGCTTCAGCTTCAGGTTCATAAATATCTCTGGGGAGACAAGCCAGGTGTCTGAAACTTCTCATAAGCGCGCCATTGTCCTGTTATCTGGCGGTCTGGATTCTGCGACGACTCTAGTCATGGCGACAGCGCAGAGCTATGAGTGCCACTGCCTGAGCTTTGATTATGGCCAGCGACACATCACCGAAATTCAATACGCCGAGGCGCTAGCAAAACGCCACGGCGCGACTCATCGAACCGTTAGAATCGACATCGGGCAGTTTGGTGGCTCAGCTTTGACGGACAGCCGTATTGCTATTCCTGAAGATGGGGAAGAGGGCGGCATCCCTGTTACCTATGTCCCAGCTCGCAACACCGTATTTTTGTCCTACGCTTTGGGTTATGCCGAGGTGCTAGAGGCTCACGATATTTATATCGGAGTCAATGCAGTGGATTATTCGGGCTACCCAGACTGTCGACCGGAATTTATTGCCGCCTTTGAGACCATGGCGAATCTGGCCACAAGAATCGGGGTTGAAGGCCAAGCGGTCAAAATTCACACGCCCTTAATCGACCTTAGAAAATCTGAAATCATTCAAGCTGGAATCGAACTGGGTCTAGATTACGCTCAAACCGTGTCGTGTTATCAGTTAGACACGACCGGGCGCGCGTGCGGAAAGTGTGACAGTTGCCGAATTCGGCATGCCGGTTTTGTCGATGCTGGCGTCATGGATCCGACACCCTACGTTTGAAAACTCTCGCGGTCGTAACCTAATTCAGTCCCCGGTTTCTCATCAGCGGCTCAACGCTAGGTGCTCGCCCTTTAAATCGCTGATATAGGACCATTGGATCTTCGGTGCCTCCCTTCTCAAGGATGTTTTTTCGAAACGATAGAGCCGTCTTTGAATCGAACAAGCCATTTTCCTTGAACTCTTCAAATGCGTCGGAATCCAGCACTTCAGCCCAAATATAGGCGTAATAACCAGCCGAATATCCGCCAGAAAAAATATGCTGAAAATAGGTTGATCGATAGCGGGGAGCAACTTCTTTCACTAAGCCGATAGTGTCCATAGCTTTGGATTCGAGATCTTTTGCGTCAACCTCATGACCTGCTTCAAGATCGTGCCAATGCAAATCGAGATAAGAAGCCGCGAGATACTCGGTCGTGGCAAAGCCCATATTAAAAGTTTGGCTGTCTCGGATCTTGTCAATCAACTCGTTCGAAATGACCTCCCCCGTCTTATAGTGGCGAGCGTAGTTTCGTAGAACATCAGGTTCGATTGCCCAGTGCTCCATGATTTGTGAAGGCAACTCAACAAAGTCTCTTTTAACCGCTGTACCCGCCAGACTTCGGTAGGTGACGTTACTTAATAGGCCATGCAGACCGTGCCCAAACTCATGGAACAGGGTGCGAACCTCGTCCAGCGTCAATAAGCAGGGGGACCCGGGCGGAAAATTGCAGGTATTAAGAATAATCGGGTAAACACTGCCGTCATGGCGTTTCTGACTGCGAAAGGCATTCATCCACGCGCCGGCTTTCTTGGAAGGGCGAAGAAAGTAGTCGGTAATAAATAGCCCTACCATGTCTCCATTGGCTTCTTTAACTTCAAATGCACGTACGCTTGGGTGGTACAGCGATAAGTCTGTGACCTCCTGAAAGGTAATGCCATAGAGCTCGGTAGCGACGTGAAACGCACCATCTCTGACCTTCTCTAGCTCAAAATAGGGTTTAAGACTTTCTGCATCAAGGTCAAACCGTACTTTGCGCTCCTTCTCCGCATAGTGCCACCAATCCCAGGGAGCGAGTGTAAAGTTGCCCCCCTCTGCTTGAATGTTGGCTTGTAATGCAGCAGTTTCTTCTTCAACCCGATTTTTTGCAGGGGCCCAAATACTATCCAGGAGTTGATTGACCTCAGCGGGTGTTTTTGCCATGCGGTCGTCCAACACAAAGTCTGCATGGGTTTTAAAACCCATCAGTTTCGCGCGTTCAGCCCTAAGGCCAGCAATGCGTTCAGCGACCTGTTTGTTATCGTGATCATTGTTCTGATCGCTACAGTGGGTATAGGCTAACCAGAGTTTCTCCCTTAGATCCCGACGTTCTGAATATTGCATAAAGGGCGTAAAGGATGAGCGCGAGATGGTAAACACAAACTGTCCTGATTTGCTTCGTCCTTCGGCTTCGAGGGCCGCTGCTTGTCGGACTGACTCGGGCAGGCCATCTAGGTCTTTTTGGTCCAGCACTAGCTCAAACTGGTTGGCATCCAGGAGGACGTTTTGTCCAAAACGAGTCTGCTGTGTCGCAAGTTCGGTATCAATGGATTCCACCTGGGCCGCAACCTCGGTCGAAAGATTTGCGCCCATTCGCGCCATTCGATTATGCAGCTCTTCAGTCAATTTTCTTTGTTCGGCGGATAAACCTTGGGCGTTGTTGAGCACGATTTCGACTCGATCGAATAGATCTCGGCGGCTAAATGTTTGACTCTGGTGGGCGCTGTAAAGGGGTACAACCTTGGCTTGAATGCCCCTCAGCGTGTCATCCGAGTTCGACGAGAGGATAGCGAAGAACACGGGCGCAATGCGATTTAGAGTTTCACCGGATGTTTCGATCGCCTCGATAGTGTTGCTAAAAGTCGCCGCGTCGGGGTTTGAGGCGATGGCCTCGATGGCAGTTTTTTGTTCTATAAACCCAGCGTCAAAGGCTGGCAGATAGTGATCGGACTTTATGTCTGTAAAGGGTGGCAGCTGGTGAGGCTTGTTCCAGGGTTCGAGTAAGGGATTCGACATGAGAGTTTCTCTTGTTAATTGCTATCACTTAGGCAAATTAAGCATAAAAAAGATCCAGCTTTTCGTGACGGCCTGCTGAGCTCTTTTACGTTTTATGAGTCCGCCTGACGTTACTGATCGTCTGACTTGATCCCGCTAAACTGACTCGGTTTTTGCCACTTTGTTTTGAAAAGTATGCCGCCGCGTCGGCTCGCTTGCGCAGGGCAGAAGAGGTTTCATCTTTTTGATTCAGGGCAACGCCAATACTGGCGGTAATCCGATCGAGCCCCTGGGGCGGGTTCGTTTCTATCAACAGGCGAAGTTCTTCCGCCAGGATAATTGCTGTGGCTTCAGTAGCGTTTTTTAAGGCGATCTCGAATTCCTCGCCTCCGGTTCGGCTGGCGATGCCTCGCCTTCCCCGCATAAAATTTTTGAGTAGCTGGCCGATGTGCTTCAATACCAAATCGCCAAAAGCGTGGCCATGAACATCGTTGATAGATTTAAAACTGTCCATGTCGATCGCAATGATAGCGAGAGGGTGGTGCTCGCGTTCAAGATAGTCCTCTACCCAGCGGGTATGAAAAGAGCGGTTTTGCAATTCCGTTAGCCGGTCAGTGTTGGCAATTGTCAGAGTCAAACTCACGAATTGGTAGGCAGCCGCCGCGATGATGATGCCTCCTACTAATTGCAGAAGGTCGCCTACTGCAGGCCAAGTGGCTGAAGAAAACACTTTCAATTCATCGGCGACATCCAGCAACACGCCAGATTGGAGCAGGAACAAGCCGATCAGTAGCCAGCTAATTCGGGCACCAGTAGCGCGAATGACCGATACGGCGACGAACAGCGAGAATACAAAAATTGTGAGTGCAACTTCCAGAATCAAACTGGCATAGTGGTAACTTTCAATGGGCGTCCCGACCAGCCAGACTACAATGGTCAAACCCAGAGTCAGACCCAGATTGGCAGCGATAAGGTAGAAGGCGCGAGGTTTACTGCGGCGAGCTATTTGGAAATCCATGGAACGAGAATCTATGAGTGCAAGCGCTAGTTTAACGAAGATTCGCTGTGTGTAATAAACATAGTTTGTAAATTATCCGATTGGTCATCGGTGATGGATGTTTCGATAGATCAATGTCGATGGACTGAGAGAGTTTGCTCGACTAGTGTGGGTCGTCAGGAAAACCGAGAGGAATCGCGAGTGGAGTTAACCGAAGATCAGCAGCAATTTAAAGATGTGGTGCAGCGCTTCTTTACCGAGCAATCGAGTAGCACGGCGGTTCGTGAGTTGATGGCGACGCCGCATGGTTACGATCCTCTTGTCTGGCGGAAAATGTGCGGTGAGGTTGGACTTACCGGCACCCACATCCCGGAACTCTATGGTGGCTTTGGATTTGGCCCGGTCGAGTTAGGTTTAGTGGCGGAGGAGATGGGTCGACATCTTTATTGTGGGCCGTTTTTTTCCTCTGCAGTGATGGCAGGCTACGCGCTACTGCAACTGACCAACGAAACCCCGAAATTACAGTTGCTACCGGCTATTGCCGATGGCAGCTCAATCACAACCCTGGTGCTGGATGACCTCAATCGCCCCAGCGCCCTGGGCCACAGTCTTAAATCTGACACTGGTCGAGTGAGCGGAACAGCAAGTATGGTGCTGGATGCGGGGATCGCAAACCAGTTGTTTGTTGTCGCGGCACATGCGACCGGGTTTGGTTTGTATCTCATCGACCCAGCAGCCAATGGCGTTGTGATCCAGGCGCTTGAAGTGATTGATCCGACCCGCAAACTGTATTCAGTCACTTTTGACAAGGCTGAAGCGGAGTTGTTGGGGGATTTATCGGCTCAGCAGTTAGATGAACTCTGGGCTCAATTGAGCTTAACCCTCGCCCACGAAATGATTGGCGGCGCGCAATACCTGCTTGATTCAACGGTAGATTATATGAAGCTGAGAGTTCAATTTGGCCGGGCCATTGGTTCGTTTCAGAGCCTCAAACATCGCTGTGCTGATTTGTTAATGGAGCTGGAACTGGCAAAAAGTGCGGTTCGTTATGCTTCGTTTTCCGAGGCTGCAGGTAAGGGCGAAACCTACCTGCCGAGCATGGCGAAGGCGATGGCCAGCGATGTTTATATGACCATTGCGAAAGCAGCGGTGCAATTGCGCGGTGGCATTGGCTTTACCTGGGAAGACGATACGCATCTGTGGTTTAAGCGGGCGAAGAGCTCAGAAGTATTGCTGGGAAGTCCGGACTTACATCGCGAACGCATGCTCACCCTGATGGAGGGCTCAAGTTATGTCGCATGACACGTCTGTTGATATAAGACAACGACTCACTGGCTGGTTGAATCAAAACTGGTCGCCGGACCTAAGTCTTGCGCAATGGCGAGAGCTGCTAGTAGCGGGTGGCTGGGGTTGTGTTAACTGGCCCAAAGAATTTTATGGGCGGGGTTATGACAAGGAGCAGACGGCGCTGGTTCGTGACATCTTTGCCGAGCACGAAGTGGTTGGCGCAGCCCAATCCGGGCCGAGACGTCTGGCAGCTGAAACAATTCTTGTGCACGGCAATGATGCTCAGAAAACCCACTACCTCAAGCCCATTTTGACCGGTGACCATGCCTGGTGCCAGCTGTTTAGCGAACCAGGCAGTGGATCAGATCTTGCCGGCGCCACCACCAAAGCAGAATTGAAAGATGGACGCTGGGTAGTCAATGGTCAGAAGGTCTGGACGACCAGTGCCCACCATGCAGATTTCGGCATATTGCTGGCGCGGACCGATTGGGATGTGCCGAAGCATCAGGGTTTAAGTTACTTTTTGATTGATATGCGGCAGCCAGGTGTTGAGGTTCGGCCCCTTAGGCAAATGAATGGCCATGCATCATTTAATGAAGTGTTTATGACGGACGCGGAGGTCGCCACAACGGATTTGTTGGGCGGACTAGGCAATGGTTGGGCCGTCGCTGCGACGACGTTGACCATAGAGCGACAAGGTTTTGGCGGTAATCGTAATGATGGCGGGCTGACTCGATTGTCCCAACTAAAAGGCCGGGTGTACGAGGAGTTCCGCGAGGAGCTTGCCGTCGCGTTGGAACCTTATACCTGGTATCCCCAGCGGGCAGGGCGTGTTGACTTGGCACTACCGAGAGCTCAGCAAACAGGCGCGATCACAGATCCGATTATTCGTCAGGAACTGGCAAAATTACTTTGTATGAAAAAAGGTGCAGATTTGGCTGCCATGGGCGCCAACCAGCAACGCAAATCCGGCTCTAATGAAATCATTCCTGCTGGATCAATTGGCAAGCTCGCCGCCAGTGTCATTGCTCGCCAGGCATCCCATGTCCACACTCTGATTTCCGGCGCTGAGGGGATGCTGAGTGGCGAAGCTTCTGCCATGGAAGGTGTGGTGGCGGAAATCTTGTTGTCAGTACCCGCAATTTCGATTGCGGGCGGCACCGACGAAATCCAAAAGAACATCATCTCTGAACGCGTGCTGGGTATGCCGAAAGAACCGCGATCTGATACCGGGCCCTTTAGAGACATCCCCCGTAACAGCAAACAATAGAGTGTGTAGAACGTTATCGATGATGTGTTTAGCGATTGGGCAGGGTTCTCGAATCTTAATCATAATTTGGGGCTGCGCAGTGTCGGCAGCCCATTGATCTCGGTACACTCCAGCCTTTCTGAAAACGAACTTAAGGAGTG
The DNA here is from genome assembly GCA_047625245.1 of Candidatus Azotimanducaceae bacterium. Classification (GTDB taxonomy): domain Bacteria; phylum Pseudomonadota; class Gammaproteobacteria; order Pseudomonadales; family Azotimanducaceae; genus JAHRVQ01. The sequence goes on along the minus strand of JBLHQQ010000034.1, from coordinate 2,049 downwards.
GTGAATGAAAGTTGCAGCGGTTCAACAGCCCGGTGGTCTAGACAAGATTGTGATTGAGAATCGTGACGACCCGATCGCGGGTCCCGGTCAAATATTAGTCAAGATTAAAGCAAACTCCCTCAACTTCCACGACTTGGCGGTCGTTTCGGGCATGATTCCTAACCAGGACGGTCGTATACCGATGTCAGACGGTGCTGGAACAGTGGTTGCTGTCGGAGAAGGGGTCACAGAATTTGCAGTTGATGACTCCGTGCTGTCCTTGTTTTTCCCCGCCTGGAACGATGGTACGCCGGAGCTCTCAAAATTGGTGGGCGTTCCCGGCGATCATGTTGATGGGTTTGCAGCAGAACTCGTTGCAATGCCTGCCAGTGCTTTTACCAAAGCGCCAAAGGGATACACTATGGAAGAGGCTGCCACCTTACCCTGCGCTGCTCTGACTGCCTGGCGTGCTCTCGTTACTGAAGCCCAGATCAAACCCGGAGATTGGGTGTTGACCCAGGGAACCGGTGGCGTTTCTATTTTCGCTCTGCAATTTGCCAAGGCCGCCGGATGTCGGGTCATTGCGACGTCATCCAGCGATGAAAAACTGGCCAAGCTCAAGCAGCTGGGTGCTGATCACCTGATCAACTATAAAGAAACACCTGACTGGGGCGCCAAAGCCCGAGAGCTGACCGGTGGTGTCGGCGTTGATGAAGTGGTTGAAATTGGTGGTGCGGGAACCCTTGGGCAGTCCATTACCGCTTGTCGGATCGGTGGGCATATCTCGTTGATTGGTGTGCTCGCGGGCTTTAAAGGTGAAGTGCCGACGGCGCAGTTGTTCTCTCAAAACATTACCCTGAAGGGCATTACTGTTGGCTCTAAGCGTGAGCAAGAAGATATGATTCGAGCCATTGAGGTCAGTGGCATCAAGCCGATGATTAGCGATTCATTTCCGCTGGATCAATTAAAGGATGCTTTTGAGCTGCAAGTTGCCCAAAAACATTTTGGTAAGATTGTGGTGACGATTTAAGCGTCACCTATTAGACCGCTATTGATTAAAGTACCGCCGACTAGAACATCGGGAGCAAAAGTTTTGAGTGAAGCCCTAAGTAGCGAATTTTCCGCTGGTGAGATCGATCTATTTGACCAGGTCGTCAAATCCAGACGCTCGGTGCGTGGGTTTTTGCATAAGCGGGTTCCCGAGCATATTCTCAAACAGGTGTTTGAAACTGCAGGCTGGGCGCCCTCGGGCACTAATGTTCAGCCCTGGTATACCTGTGTGGCCTCCGGGGAAGTCAGGGACAATCTGCGGACGTCATTCCTCGATAGGAAAGCCAACAAAATAAAGCCTGTTTATGACCATCAGAGTGACGGCAAAACCGGCGATCCCTGGCGAGAGCGTAAACGCGCCTGTGCTCGAGCGCTCTATGGCGCTATGGGTATCGAGTGGGAAGATAAAGAAGGCCGCGGACGCGCAGCGATGCGTAACTACGAATTGTTCGACGCCCCCCACGTGGCATTTTTGTGTATGGACGAAGTTTTTGGTATCCAGTCCGCCTGTGACGTTGGCATGTACGCGCAAACTTTGATGCTTGCCATGGCGGCCCATGGTATCGGTTCTTGTGCTCAGGGCACCATGCGTGATTATCCGGATCTTGTCAGAGACGCCTTTGATCTTGAACCGTCTGTGAAGGTGTTATTCGGTATTAGCTTTGGCTACGAAGATGTCACAACACCCGCCAATGCAGCCCGAACCGATCGTGCGAGCCTTGTCGATACCGTTTCGTTTAAGGGCTAAGCCAGGGCACCTAGCTTTCAAATGACCGATTTGGTTCAATATTCCCATGGTTAGGTCTGAAGAGATCTCTATCAGCTCTCTAATGGACTGGCAGTAGTCAATATTCAGACTGTAGAGATCAGCTTAAAAGTCGGGTCTATTTTGCAGAAACATCTATAAAACAACGGTCTATTGGCGATTATATAGGTAGAATGTTGATTCAATATCAACCATAAGAACGTTAGTTTGGTGGCGACACTCTCCCAATACCTGCGACCTACACTTCCCTTGCT
>JBLHQQ010000033.1:0-14682 GCA_047625245.1 Candidatus Azotimanducaceae bacterium | reverse complement strand
CACCTGTTTCAAAAATATATTGTCGATTCTGCCTACGAGAACGAAACAGCGATATTCGATAACGTTGTGTTGTGCCAGGCTGATGTTGATAACAAAGGCCATTCAACTTGGTTGGACCTTATTGAAACGGGGAAAAGGATCTATGTCACAATTAATGAGAATGATTGGGTACTTAAGTGGTCGGATGCAAACTTTCAGAAAGCACGATTAGGCAGGACCGCTAAGAACCTCGATTCGACCAACGCGCTCTATTTTGATTTTACCGATGGAGAGGGCGTGGGAAATACCCACGGTATTTTTTACAAAAAGACCAATAAGGTTGTAAAGAGCTTTTTTAAGCGGGTTCTTAATGGCGAACGAGGAGAGGACACTCCTGGCATGACATTCGATACGAGATCAAACTGTTATAAGTTTTGATGTGACCTTTGCCGCTTGCCGATAGGGCTCTGGTCCTCACTGTTTAGTCAGTGAATTTATTGTTGAGCCCCGATACCCAGGTTCGGATAACCAAGATTCCGACAAACAAGATCTCAGTTTTAAAGACTGGGTGCTTCTTCTGGCGCTAACTGGCATATGGCTGATCTGTTTGGTGTTCCACACCAATATGGTGTTTGGCGAAGGCGATTACCTACCTGCTTTTCAACTTGCAGTCGGCCGCTCTGTAGATGGCACGCCGGTTTCAGTTTCTGTTTGCCGGCTATTTTAGTAGTGGTCCCATTGATCTCCTGATCAAAAGGGACGGCGTAGAAATACCGCTGAGTATTGAAGCTAGCAACACCAAAATATCCTGGTCTCATCTACCACCCGTTATCGGCTATGCCGCAATTGCACTCATCGTATTGCTGCGAGCGCCTGGAGTCAGAGGTTCCCGGCTTTTTTTTGCTGGATTCATGAGCCTCGCCATTTTCCAAACCGTTGTTGGATCTGGATCTGCGTATCTGGCCGTTGGCGGTCGGCTTTATTTTATTTTGATGAGTTCGATCAGTCTTCACTTACTTTTATTGTGGCTCATTTCATTTCCAAGGCCAGCGAAAGAACTAGACAAGAAGCGGCGTGTACCTACTTGGGTAGCGCTTATTGTGCCAGTGTTGTTCCCGCTACCGCGCCAATTGCCCTGGTCCAATTTACGGGAGCAATGTTTGAGCTCGGTGATTGGCTCTTCTGGATGCAAAGCATCGTCAAATTATTTTGCATCGCGGTGCCTCTGTCGTTGTTTACGGCCAATTGATTTTTGCCGCTGTTCTTGCCGCTCTGGCTCTGCCAGCGCAGGCTTATCTGCGACCCAAAATCGAAGGCTTTTTCTTTGCTAACCGCAAGAATCTAAGTGACTCTATAGAGCAATTAATCGACGAAGTTGCCAATACCAACACAGAAGACCTGGAGCAGGTTGCTCTGATTATACGATCCAGAATATCCATGGGACTAGAGCTAGAGGACTGCGCCACCCACCTGTTTGAAAACCGCGAATGGGTACCTGTTTTTCGATTCGGCGATAAAATCAAACTCAATCTTCACGCCAATGAATCTGACGAGCTACAACAATTACTTGGTGGCAGGTTGCTACTGATTAAATTGAAACAGGGAAATGCCAAGGAGGCGACCTATGCCAGCTTGTTTAGAGGTGTTGATGCCGAATTGATTATTCCCTTTCAATCAGCCGATGACAGTAACGGCTTTATCTGTCTCGGTAGAAAATATTCTAAAGATGTTTTTACCAATAACGATGTTGCATTGCTCGCCGGTGTGGCGGTGCAGGTTTCTATGAGTTTGGCTTAGGCTATAAAAGGCCAATACTTCTCCCGAAGGTGTTTTGTTCTATTGCAGCGAACCAATTGTGTCGACTGACATTATTAGTAGGCTATTCAAGTATCTTTGACGCAGAGCTGGCTCAAGTCATGGGCAAAAAATTGGTTAAGATTGTCAGTTGGTATGACAACGAGTCGGGTTGTAGCACTCGAGTAGCTTTGATGGCATCACTTAAAAGGTAGTCAATCGAGTTATCAGTGGGTACCGAGGGCTTGTTTGAGGTAACTCAACAAGTAAACCAAAAGCACTAGCCAAATAGTCACGAACACTGCGGCGGCGTAATAGTTAACTGGTTTTTCGGCCTCTTTTTCTGCTCTTAACTTCGCCGTCTCGATAATATGTTGCGGTGCTAGCCGAAGCACAAGTGCCAAACCAAGTGGCACAATCACTAGGTCATCGAGGTAGCCGATGATAGGAATAAAATCGGGAATCAGATCTATCGGGCTGAGGGCATAGGCAACAATGAGTATTGCAAGCAGCCTGGGCAGCAACGGCATTTCAGGATCTTTTGCTGCAAAGTAAATGGTCAACGTATGACGCTTTAATTTGGCCGCTTGCTCTTTCAATAAGTTGAGCAGATCTGTCAACACAATGCCTTTAGTAGCAGTGTACTTTAGCAAAGGATTTCTTTAACTCACAAATCGTCATAATTTTCACCTATCAACGATTCCTCTTTTGTCAGCGGTCTGCTCTGGCCCACCTCAAGTCCTGCTAGAGAAATATGCCCGACAGAAGCTCGATGAAGCCTCAACACTTCATTCTGAAAAAAACCAAACATCCGTTTCACTTGATGATACTTCCCTTCAACTATTGAGAGCCGGGCGGTGAATTCAGAGAGTATCTGTAGACATGCCGGCTGAGTAGTAATGTTTTCATATCTAAAGTAGATGCCCTTCCGAAACACAGCCACATACTGATCACTTAGTGGCTTAGACACAACAACCTCATAGGTCTTTGCAAGTTTTGTCTCGGGCAAGCTTATCTTGCGTGACCATGCCCCATCGTTGGTCAATAACACCAGCCCGGTAGTATTAAAGTCCAGGCGCCCAGCAATGTGCAGCTCGTTTTTCTGAGGGTGTTGAATAAGATCAAGTACGGTAGAGTGTGTATTGTCTTGTGTTGCGCTAACGACCCCTTTGGGTTTATTCATCATGATGTAAATAGGCTTGTTACTATTTAGGCAGTGACCATCCAACACGATATGGGTGAACTCTGTCACTTTCTGTTGAACGGAAAACGCCACATCGCCATCCAATAAAACGCGTTTTTGAGCAATTAAGAGACGTGTATCAGACATCGAAAAATCAGTGTTTTGGCTAATAAATCGATCGAGTCTGTTGGTCTTAGATTTCATCTGATCGCCCTATGCTTTCAGCTACTTTTCGGTGCAACTAAGCTCACCTGCGTTGTCGAGCGTGATAGTGACTCGTTTATGGTTTTCATTGTTCTTTACTTTGCCGCAGGTAGCACTGATGCTTTTTCCAGTTTCGAAAATAGCTGTAAGTTGATAGTGACCGTTTGCCTGGGTTCTTGTGTAGTAAATGTCGTTTTCTTCAAGGTTTGCCAATGCCCCAAAATCCAAATTATTGCTCGGCAGTTTCACCACAAAACTAGATAGGTTCTTGCCGGAGTTGTTGATAACTGTGATGTTCGGGAATAAGTAGAGATAGCCCCCAACACCACTCAAAATCATGCTCAACACGGTGGCACCGACCAAAGCATAAACACCAGTTTTGGTCACTACCCATTGCCCCTCATGAATTTCTTCTACAAATTTGTTTTTAATGGTTTTCTCCTGGGCTCACTTCCATGGGTGAAGGTGAAGATTATTTCTGGCCGTTGTCTGCCATCAAATTTTGCCAAGCTGGCCGCTGTTCTAATCGATTCCAATACTCGATGAGTTCAGCGTGCCTCGGCATTACTGGCATTAGACTGATCCCCCAGTAGATTGTACTACCGATTGCGATGTCCGCAGCTGTGAATGAATCACCGACAATTTATGGCCGCTTACCAATCGCTAGACGAAGTGTTTCAGCAACGGTTTCAATATCAGTAAACGGCTTATAGTCTGGATGGCTCAAACCGAACGCTTTTGAGACAATAGAAGGCTCGATCTTGATAGGTGAAAATAGGCACCATCTCAAGTAGTCGCCACGAAGGGGCGAATCAACCGGAACAGATAGTCCCTTGTCTGGCAATTGTTCTGCAAGATACATGGCGATAGCCGCTGATTCCGTCACGATTACATCTTCATGCTGGAGAGTAGGTACTTTGCCCATCGGATTTATTTCAAGATATTCAGCGCTCTTGTGTTCATTAGCTTCAAGGTCGAGCAACTTCAGCTGACAAGGTAAACCCAGTTCGGCAAGTAGCCACTGGTTGGTAAGGCAACGGGATGGATTGCCGCTATATAGGGTCAGTTTAGACATTTGGTTCTTATGCTTGTGCTATCGAGATGGATAGTGACATAGCGTAAACCATTCAGCTCTCAATTGCGGGGTCAGAATTACGGGGTCAGAGTAGGGCGGCCAGCGTAAAATTTATGTTCAGACGTCAGCACGCTTACTCTGGCACTTTACTCTGCGCGTTTGACCAGACCATTGTTTGGTAATCGAACCCCTTCACAACCGTGGGTTTTACGATATCGAAGTAGGGTGACAAATCGAAGTCTCGAGGCATAAACAGGGAGTAGTGTCGGGCTTGAGATTCGACGCTGCCATCTTCTTTTAACCACTGCATTGGGAGCATGGGGTACCCGACACTTTGAAAGGCCCGAGCGATCAGCGCGGAACAAATAACTTTTTCTGTTGGGTCACCACTACCTAGCGTCAACATCTGACGACGGAATCTCGCGGGAATCGGTGGTGTAGGAATGAGGTATCTGGCCAGGTCGACGATATTTTTCAGATCGTAGCTGATGCCGATATGTGATTCTGCGAAACTAAGCAGATGACTTGTGTCGGAACTTGTCATATCGATTGGCCGGCAGACTCTGACGTTATACCCGTTGTACTTCTCGATATCTGCTTTTACGACACCATTCTTCATGTCGGCTTCAATCAGTTCTCCAGCCTCCGCGTCCAGTACAAGAGCGGCATGGGACCAGGTTGATTGGGTGAGGTACTTAATTGCCGTACTGACGCGACTTCGCCCTTCAACAAGCAAGACATCCCCGGGCTTAATGACGTCTCGCCATGAATACCCGAGACCTGAAACCGGCGTTGGGTTATCTACTTCTTTTGACAGATATTTAATCAGCCATTGTGTGACTAACTTCTTCATTCACACCAAATCCATGTTCGTGTTTCTTCGTTAGTTTCTGCTTGCGTTTAAAGGCAGGACAGGGAAAAGTGAGTCTACACAAGATCTAGATTCAATTCAGAGGCATTGAGCTTTCGCCGTCAATAACGAGTGAATCTTGTGAGGACACCCGTGAGTCTAATCTATCCGATTGTTACTACATATTTTATCCTGGCACTTATTGGACCAAACTCAAGAGTTGGGCACGTTAACGGTTAAATCAGAGTGGACCAGGTCGATATTTTTTTGGAGTCCTCGCTGCAATCTACCATTTTCAATAGCCGAGGCTATTGCCTTTATTTGTTGCCCGGTAAAGATCACTTCAGCGTCTGCCTTATGTATTAAATAGATCTACCTGCATCAGCGACGTTATTGGCTGTCCCGGTTTTGAATATGCGGTTTGAGCTGGAGTTGCGCGCCGGAGTAAAATTGGTGGGGAGCTATCCTCAAATAGAGCCAGATTTTAGTTTGGCACTTTATTCTCACGCCATTTCTTAGTTCTCAATATCCAAAACAGACAAATTGAAACCAGCACAATCGTGATTATTGAGTGTTCAGGACCAAATTCGCCCCCTGTAAGCAGAGTAGGCTCATCGTAATGACTGACAATGGGCGAATTAATACGCCAGTGTTCATCCAAGATGCCGGTTGCAAAAGTGGCGTAGAGCCTGCCAATTTGTGAGGCCAGCCTGATTCATTTGCCGCAGACCATTTTGTTTTCCTGTCAGACCAGCGCTCTTGCACCTTGGGACTAGAATATGCGGCTATTACCTGTTGGGTTGTCATCGCCCTCGCTGATGAGTTTTCAGTGATGGATCGATCAAATACAAAGTCTGTCAGATCTGTTCCTACAGCCAGTGTCGGCATATTGATAATGTTCGCGTTAGCCATTAACAACGGCAAGTCAGTTGGTATAGGGGTTCAGGGGAGGTGAGTGAAGGCGGTTGCACCAACCTCTACAGCATCACGAATTTCCTGCCATGTCTTGATGTGCACAATTGTCGGGATCTTAAAGCTAGACGCTGCTGCAACAATGGCCCTGAAGGTCTGTTTGTTAATGGAAGGTTGGTCATCAGACGGTTGATAGATGATCTTAATCGCGTCGGTTTTAAGGGCTACTAACTCAGATACAATGGCCTGTGCTTCTTTAGGGGATGACAATGTTCGTGTTGGAATACCATATTCGGAGCAATGACCTTGAGGTGCCGTTAAGCAAGATAGGCTTGTATACACATCTGCGCCAAAGTATTGGCCGTTTCTTTGCCGTTCACGGGTTTGTAGCAGTATCTGCTCGTCTCCAAATAGATCAAGAAACCCTGTTACACCCGCGTAGAGGACTCGCGCTGATATTGCTTCGATGCCCGGAGAGTCACTCGGTGCATCTGGCGCTCGATTACCGAAAGCGTGTACATGCATGTCGATAAACCCAGGCACGATTCATCGGCCTCCAAGACCAATCACCTTACCGCTGAAACCCTCCGGTATCGCATCAAATTCGTCTTGCAGTTTTCCAGCTGCGATCAATAAAGCGCCGTGCCTGACTTCAAATCGAGAGGTATCGACAATGTTCGCGTTGGTCAGTATCAATTGGTCATTGATGCCTGTTTGAGTCTTGGTTGGTGTCGAGGCGCAACCGAGCAATGTGAATGCAAGCAAAGTATTTTAATATCAAGATACTTTTAGATCCGACACCGAGGCTCACATGACTGTAGACAAAGAAGACCTGATCGATCAAGTACAGGCTGAATGGTTGAGTGAACGACCTGACCTGGACGCTAGTGGGCTGGGGGTGGTCGGGCGCATCATCAATCTTGCTGATCGCTTTAGAAGGCAGGGAAGTGGTGAGCCATTTCAGCTAACACCGACGAAATTGATGCAATCTGTCCTACTCACCTCTGGCGCTATTACGGCCACTACCAACCGATTGGTCAATAAAGGTCTCGCATACCGGATTGCCGATCAAAATGATGGGCGGGTCAAAATCGTGGCGCTCACAAAGTCGGGTAAAACGCTGATTGATCAAGCCGTGAAGAACCGGTTTATGGTCGCGGATTCGGCTTTGGAAAAACTATCACCGAAAGAGACAGTGCAATTTGTGTGGTTACTACGAAAGCTTTCATTGTCAGCGGGATCAGTGTGAAAGAAGTGGGATAGGTTTCCACTGTTTCTAGCGCGCAGGCCTCAGCATTTGCGTTAACACTGGGCAGTCACCAATTCTGATTTCGTCCATGATTTCAAAACCATGAAGTTCATAAATTGAAATGTTCTGCGAACTGTCGCATATCTCCAGGGTATGTTTAAGCAGTGTCGCATCAAGGCCCAGACTCTGAAAATGCGCATCAGCACCGAGAACGGCAAGATACCAATGAGGCTCTTCAGGGTGAAATGACTTCATTGTCTCAAACACACGTGCCACGGGTTCCTGTCTCTGGGGAAACACCGCCTCACCAAGAGCTGCCATCATGGCATCTTCCGGAGGTTTTTCTCCTGGTGGAAACCACAATGAGGCGGCTCCGCAAACTTCATCGGTATTGTATGCTAGGTACGCCGCACCGGTATCTATGGACCCAACCGCCATTGCCTCAAAAATGATGCGGCTTTTCATATAATGATTCGCATCTGGTCCCATGAATCGACCAAAAGTGCCATTAACAAAAGCGAGCACCAGCGTGTTCACGACCTGTTTTAGATCTGCACTAGAAGCACTTTTAACGGTTGGCATATACATGTTCAGCGACCTCTATCAGTGGATGTTCAACCAATCCGAGGCCGCGAATTGATCGAATAAATGCTTCCAGTCTATAGGGAGGTTAGCTTTGTCGAATTCGGACAACTTTCATGATCTCTATGTCCAGACCCGCAACCTTTTCGATTTGTGGGTAGTAAGTGAGGTTAACTCGTGCGCCTTGCAGACTTCGATATCTTTTCTTGCGTCTGTACTTAAACGGCACGTCGTAGGCTTCTAGCATCAGTGAATTCGATACCCAAGCACCTCCGTCTACCTCTCGCTGCACATGACTGACAACTTTGGCCAAATCTAGCTGATTAAGCTGTTCATTTTTCTTCAGCAGTTTTTCTGTATCTGACTTCATACTTCTTATTTCATCGACCAGTGTCGTGGGCTGACAATAGCAGTCGAGTGAGGCTGGGCAAAATCATTTCCAGGTTGAGTCTCATCTACAGTATTTTGGCTTTTTTCAGTCGTCTTCGAGTAAGTGGGACAAGCCCTCAAATGGTCAGGCTAAGAAAAATCAGGATGGACAGGTTTCTTTCTGCGATTGTGTTCATGGGTTCATTCTGGAACCGATAACAATGCTGTTGGCCGCCAATTGTGTGAACTGGGCTTTGTACTCCGCGGTCCGGGCCATATAGGCTTTGTGCCTGCGCGAAGATGTGCCGCTTATGTCATTGTAAAGCCCCTGAATCAAAGCCGCTGGAGATAGATAGCTCAGAATATTCCGCATAGCGTCGCGCTTGATCTACCGAACACTGATGGTCGACCAAGCGAAAAATATTGCACCGCTGCCAATGACGGATGCGTTTATTCTGTCCCTTTACTTTGCCCCCAATACTTCCGATATACTGTCGGTATAATGAGGAGTTAGGCAGGCAAACTGTCCCTTTAACTAACGGAGGAGACCACTTTGGTTAACATTCTTGGCAACATCAAAGCCGAAGACGACCTGACGCACGAACTGGGTCCAGAACAGAATTTCAACGAGTCGGTTTACTTTAACTTTTTTGATCCGAAGCAGAACCGGGGCGGCTTTGTACGCATCGGCAATCGAGCCAACGAAGGCTATGCAGAGGTGACGGTGATTGTGTGGAATCCGGATGGTTCTGCGATGTTCAACTACGAGAAGCCTTCGATCAGTCACAACAATGGATGGAACGCGGGCGGCCTTGAGATCGAGATACTGGTTCCCGCAGAGAAAGTTCGAACAACCTATTCTGGCGAGGCTCTGTTTCTTGCAGATCCGCACGAGATGAGCGACCCCGGAAAGGCATTTAAAAGCAACCCGCGCAAGTCTCTAAAGATTGATCTGGTTCATGATGCGGTCGGCCCCCTCTATGGCCATGTTGGTGAGCCCGGTGACGGCAATGAGTTCGCCCGTTCGCATACTGAACAGCACATGCGCGTTGCAGGTTCTATCCAGTTGGGTGACGATTCTCCGCTTACCTTTTCGGGTTGGGGACTGCGAGACCACTCATGGGGCCCACGCTATTGGCAGGCTGCAAAATCCTATCGCTGGATAACCGGTAACTTCGGTGATGACCTCGGGATGATCATCACCACCAACGGGGATGGCGAAGGTGGAGGCCTGTTCCAAAGAGGTGATGAGATCATGCGAATCGAGAAGGCAAAGCTGACAGCCGAATACCTGCCTGGTACCCAATACCACAAGTCGCTGACGGTGGAAATCAAGACTGCCGATGGCGAGGACCACACGCTTGAAGGTCGTGTGATGGGTTACATTCCACTGCGTAATCGCCGCGACGGTGCCCAAACCCAAGTTGGTGAAGGCATGACAGAGTACATATTGAATGGCGAGCGCAAGGGGTATGGCCTGAGCGAGTTCCTCAACAACCAGGCGGACGAATAAAGAAAGAATTTGAGTCAGAGTTGAAGTAACGAGGTTTGCCGTACCCACCTGTCGATTGTAGCCACGTGAATGATATAAACGAGCACCTTGGCAGGGTAGTATCTGAGCAGGCGTGGCATGAACGAGCGCCGAACACTGAATTGAACGCCTATTCGTCATCATCAAGTACGCTCTTGATGTAAGCCAACTCAGCTATGACAGGTACCTTTACCCGGGCCTTTACTCAGACACCAATTCTTCTGTTATATGCTGCAAATATGCATCAAAAATCACTTCAATCAATCATCGAGATTACCCTGCAGCGAGATCTAGACTCGCTTGAGCACAGTCTCGGCGCGACATTAAGAGAACTCATCTCAGCCACGATATCGCTATATAAAAGCCTTCTCTAATCAAGAAATTAGCGGTATCGAAGAAGTTATACGGCTATCCGAATTAGAGGCAAGCAACCACGATTCGAGCTATAAGTGGGTGGATGACTCGCACATCATAGAGTCTGATGTTTCTCTCAAACAATGCATTGATACTAATGCGACGATTACACAACCACTGGATGATGGTTTGTATCGGATTTTGATTCCTGTCTCAAATGCAATTATGATCATTGGCGTTATTAGCTTGTCTGGCAAGAAAGATATTCTGGACTCGTTAGAGCTGGCTCAGAATATGGTTAAAATTTATGAAAATTATCAGATAATCCTAAATGAGAGTGAGTACGATGAGTTAACAGGCCTGTCTAATCGGCGAACATTCGATAAAAAGCTTAGCCGCCTATTAGAAATGCGAAACATGCGCGATGAGGCATATGTCGATTCTGGTTTTGTAGAGAAATGCAAAGAAACCACCAAAGAATCATCTACCTGGCTCGTCGTAATAGACTTTGATAGACTCAAAAAGATCAACGATACCTACGGCCATTTACACGGCGATGAGGTCTTACTAATATTGCCAAAAAAATGAAAAAGTGTTTCCGGAAAAACGACCTGTTTTTTCGTTTTGGTGGTGACGACTTTGTTATTATCCTGGATCCAGTGCCATACGCTCAGGCATTCGAAGCAATAGAGCGATTCAGGATAGCTGTTGCGTCGCACGACTTTCCACAGATAGACCAGGTTACCATCAGCACCGGCTTCGCAAGGATTACCCAACAAGATTGCTGACAAAACGCTCTACTTCGCAAAAGGAAACGGCCGTAATCTCACATGTAGTTATGAGTCTCTTATAGCCGAGGGAAAACTGGTAGAACAAAAGAGCAATAGTTCTATCGATCTATTCTAAAAACAGAGCAACTAACACGAGCTAGTCGCCCTATTTCGTGTATGTACTTTGAGATGCTGAGTTCAGATTGAGGTGTCATGAGTAAATGGTATTCATTTAGCCAGTTGGCTTATGCAATCAGGTCCGAATCCGCAGCAAAACATCCGGCGACGAAAGCCAATGCTCCAATCAACCATGCGTTTACTCCAGCCCTTCGCACTGCCCCCTTTTCTTAACCTTCGTTGTACTTGACTCGAAGGTCGTCACTAAGCTCTGCACCTTCTCTGGATAAACTAAATCGAGCAGTACCACCTCTCAACTCATGAAAAAATAAACCGAGGTTCACCATCACTTCTAAATCTTCATTTAGAAACTCATTGTCATACAGTTCGATATGACCGCCACGTTGATTTGGACTCAGTATTGGCCCGTCGGGTGAGGTAGCCATTAACAGGCTTGATGCTTTCCGTTCAGACATCTGCAGGAGGATACTCTGCGCCTGCCTGGATAAGCGTTTATCTGGTCCGAGTGAGATCGAAATCCGCCGCGGTTTCCCAGAACGTGAGATCTTCGCTATTTCGTTCGAGCACCGGGATAAAGTAGATTCTATATTCTCACGACGGCGAGCTTTCCGGATGGAAGTTGCTAGGCGTCGGTGCCCTTTGTCATCTAACCAATCTAGGAATTGGCTCGAACTGATTTTGCTACTCTTATCGATTTCCGATATGTACATGCTGAGCAATCCGACGAGAGATAGAAACAGAAAAGGGTCTTGGAACCGAGGAATCATGTCATGTGGCCCAATAGGTGTTCCATCACGACCTTAAAAAGACGGAACTGGTCAAAGAATTGCTGCGCCTGACAACACCATCAGTACAGATGTGGCGAATCGTCATCGAAGACACCAATATCGGAGGCGTTGACATTCCCGCCGGCGCGACCGTGATGATGCGTACTACCCGGATAGAGATCGGTTCGATGTAGAAAGTCACAACAGCAAACGCCATCTTGCTTTTGGCTTGGGTATCCATCACTGTCCTGGGGCACCATTGGCGCGGCAGGAACTGGAAGTAGGCTGGCGAGTGATCCTGAGCCGGATGACTAACTTCAGCGCTGAGACCGAATTAGAATTTCACCCATCTTTACTACAGCATGCACCGGTAGTCATTAGTATTAAATTTGTCCGTTTGTGACAGAGTAAGAATTGAAGAGTTGGCGAAGGTTTACCATTTCTTTTCACTGGTAGGACTAGATAGGCACAACTAGATTGATTAAGTCTGCGATCAGCGTTTCTTGATCTTCAACGCCTAGTTCCAGACCAAAGTCCATCAGCGGGTTGCTGATTAACATGGCGCAGCCGAACGGTACTGACGTTGTGAATAGGGTGAGTAGCGAAAGGTTTGTGTCTGGATGTCGGCCTGCTATTTGTGCGGCATGCACGGCCGATTCAACCACGCTCTGAAGGGCTTGTTGCGATGCCTTCACTGTATTGTCGGTATAGAGCCTCAGGTCTGGATGGCTCATGGCCTGAAACTCAGATTTGTTCTGCAGCGCCCAACGAAGAAAGCCGCGTCCCAATGCATTTAATCGTATCTGGGGATCGTCTGTCTCGATCGACTCCATGGATTGCAAAGTGCCGTCTCGCATCCTGTTCCAGATGTCAGTGACCAGGGCGGAAAGCAGTTCGTACTTAGACTTAAAGTGTCGGTTGGGCGCTCCATGGGATACCCCCAGGTCTCGCGCAACGGCTCGTAAGGACAAGGCCTCTATCCCCTCGGTAGAGATGATTTCCGCTGACCGCTTAAGGATGGCGGCCTTAAGGTCGCCGTGATGGTATTGCTGCTGTTTCTTTTTGATGGGGGCAGGTGAGCTCATAAGCAGAAGAATAACCCATTAGTGTTGACGCCGTCTACATTGGTCGAGTATGCTTTACGCTATTCATCGACATCCAATTATTTCGGCAGTCTCTCTAGGTAAACCATCGAGGTCACGATCATGGACTTTAAGAAATTCATCGGCGTTTTATTTTCGCCTCTGGTATTTGGGCTCGGATTTTTGGCGCCACTTTCCGCTCAAATTTTGACGATATTTGGCTATTCGGCAGGTATCGACAATATCTTTATAGGCCTGGCGATAGGGGCTTCACTGGGTTTGATGGCGCAACTACGAGGCAGTTGGGTATGGGTGAAACCATGAGTAGCACGTTGAGTAAAACCGTAAGCCCAGGCAAGAGTACCCAAACCCTAAGTGATCTGAACACGGCGTCGATGACAGACGCTGACTGGGATAAGTTGACCGACAGTGAACTCGATATTCTGGAGCGAAAAATAGCCAGTAAGTATATGCATATCATTCCCTGGGGCGTCGTTGCCTGGGGAATAGGCAACTGTTTGATCTGGCTTTCACTCTGGCCACTGGTGTTAATGGATATCGTTTCAATTTGGGTCGCAGCACCCATTGCCACATTAAATGTGATGCTGGCGTATCTGCCATCCCATGAAGCGCAGCACAATATTATTGCCAGGGAAGGGCATCCATTACGCTGGCTCAATGAATTGGTTGGGCAGGTGTCAGTGATTCCGTTCGGCATTCCCTTTCGGGTTCTTCGGCACACACATATGGAACATCATGCCCATGCCAACCATCCTGAATTAGACCCTGATTACCGTGTCTCAACGATGGGCCGCAATGACTGGGAATTTTATAAAAACACAATATTAGGTCGGCAACCGGCGTCAAAAGATAGTTTAGCCTATCCTGAAGCGCTCGCCCGAACAGGCAAATCACATGTCATGCTTGATGCCTTGGTATACAACGTGATTTACCTCGGCGTACTTTTCAGCATGGCCTGGACGGGCTATGCAATCGAAGCATTGTTACTGTGGTGGTTACCGAAACAAATCACTATTACCTACGTGAATTATTATTTGAGTTGGATGCCCCATCAGCCGGCAGAGCATCAAGGCCGCTATAAGGACACGCTACCTTTTAAAAGTATGCTGGGCAATATCGGCTCGATGGGCATGCAGTACCATGCGATTCATCACTTATACCCTCGCATACCCCTTAGTCTGACGCCTGCAGCATTCCGTGAATTGAGACCGATTTTAATTCGAAAGGGCATGGATACACGGGGCCTTTGACCGATCTGTACTTGATTATGCTTTCGACGGCATGACACCATTTGAGGTTCGACGTGCTGGCAAGATAAGATAATTGGAAAAAGTTACGGCAGCAAGCATCTCAATTCCGAATAACGTCAGCGTCTCGCAGAGCAGAGTGGCGGCGCAACCAAATGCTGTTTGGCATTTCTGTCTGCGCAATCATGAATTCATGCCAGCTACTAGAACGGATGCGCGCATTTACTTTGCGCCTTTGCCTCGAACATATTTCTTCGTGCTGTGATTTGAATATAGGCGAGAACTCGAAGAGGATTGGTGAATAATTGATCAACTACTGATGCTAAAACAGCGACAATCCAAAAACCATAGCTAAAATTAAGACTTTTCGCATTAAGAGTTTTATCCTCAAAGATCATTGTGTGTTGCGAGATTTGGCTAACCCTTGAATAAATTCCCTCAAACAATTGTCAAATTGCTGGTCATTGCCTTTTTGCTAGTGATGACTCCCGTGTCGTACGCCAACTTTACTGAAGCTATGCGCCTCTATAAAGCGAACGAATTCGAAAAAGCCCATGTGATGTTCAAACGCATGG
>JBLHQQ010000032.1:0-14833 GCA_047625245.1 Candidatus Azotimanducaceae bacterium | reverse complement strand
ATATATTGTGGTACTTCACACGGGCACAGATGTCAGAGGCAACAACCGCTCGAATAAAGTATTCACCATGGCCAGTGGCTGATATGCCACAGGCCGAGTTATCAGCATAGGTGCCTGCACCGATGATGGGAGAATCACCAATACACACATAACGCTTGTTTGTCATACCGCGGGTGGAAGTCCCTGCTGCAATGTTACCGGCGCTGTCGAGAGCAACTGCACCAACCGTACCCTTCTTATCCTTAACTAGCTCTACAGGGTCATCGGCATCTTCCGATAACACAGCACCCCTTTCACGGGCAATCGCGCGTTCAAGGGCTTGTCTTCCTAGGCTAACTTTTGTTCGACGCCAAACTCCTCTGCACCGGATCCAACAAGCATGACGTGGGGCAAGTGGTGGCACCTGCATTCAAGCCATTACCCTCCATAATAGACGCATCCATTTCTACACGCCCCTAATGGCTTAATACCGCACCCTTACCAGCGTTAAACAAAGACGAATCTTCCATAACCCGAATGGCTGCAATGACGGCCTCCCGACTCGTACCGCCTAGCTTTAGCACAACATAGCCCTGCTGTACCGAATCTGTTAGTGCCTTTCAATAAGCCGCCTCAACCTCAGAGGTTATATTTTCTTTGAGGATAGTTCCAGCACCACCGTGAATCACGATCGCAATAGGGGCGGCACTCACTGGGGGAAACCAGGAGAGTAGCAATGAGAAAAGCACGAAGGCTTTTGGCATGACGCGATATCCTGATTCGAAGAATGATTTATGGAGATACCGTAACCGAATCTAGCCGCCTAAAAGAAGTGTTTCACCTTATCCTTGTAGGATCGGCTCATCTTTACGGAAGCGTCATTATGGAGTTGCAGATAAAACTCTCCATTCATATGAGAGCAGACTTTTTTAACCCGATCGAGGTTAACAATGGTACTTCGGTGTACCCTCTGGAACCGGGCGGGATCAAGTTTATCCTCCAGTTCCTTCATCGTTATACGCATCACATGGGTCTTATCACTCTCGTGGACGCACATATAGTCTCCGGCCGCGTCTACCCAATCAATGTCTTTCATTTCAACTAGCGTCGTCTCACCACCATCTTTGATGGCCAACTTTTCAGCGTAAGACTTGATCCCCGAATGATCTTTTAGCAGCTGGCTTACGGAGGTTTCCGTTTTACCCGTGATACTAATGATAAGCTCTAGCAATCGTTGTTTGTCCGTGACGGCTCCCTGTTGGGAAAGATGATCCCGAACCCGCTCTACAGCCTCTTTGAGACGATCTGCGTCAATGGGTTTTAGCAAATAGTCGACTGCATGAACATCAAAGGCTTCAAGCGCGTATTGATCGAATGCCGTCACAAAAATAATCAAGGGCATATTGTCTTGCTGCAAGTTACTCACCACGTCAAAGCCGCCCAGGCCTGGCATTTGGATATCCAAAAAAATCAGATCCGGTTTTAGTTCGGTGATCAGATTCAGCGCACTCCGACCATCACTACTCTCACCGACCACCTCAATTTCATCCAGCATTTCTAACCGAAGTTTTAAGCCTTTACGAGCTAACGATTCATCATCGATGACTAGCGCACGAATTGACGCCATATTGCTACACCCTCTCGTAAGGAATTCGAATTTCTACTATTAATCCATGGGGTAGAGATGGCAAAAACTTGCAGCTATGGGTATTGCCATAAAGCTCCGCCAGCCGTTCCCGGGTGTTTTCAATCCCAACCCCACTAAAGTTGGGCGCTTCGCCAGGTTTGAGATCAAGCCCAGGACCGTCATCGATCACTTCCAACCACAGATCCCCGGCATACTTTTTGGCGTTAATGGTAATTGTGCCACCGTCGATTTTGGCAGCGATTGCATACTTGATCGAGTTCTCAACCAGGGGCTGAAGAATCAAACTAGGCACCAATGCCTTCGAGGCTTCCTCGGTCACATTAATTTCGACGCTTAAACGTTCTTCAAAACGCACCTGCTCTATCTCAAGATACAACTTCATCGTACTAATTTCGTGATTCATATCAACTTTTTGCATCGGATCCTTATCTAAAGAATAGCGCAAAAAATTGCTCAATTTACTGACCATCTCGTTCGCCACTCGAGTGTTTTTTTCGAGAATCAGGGTTGAGATTGCATTCAACGTATTGAACAGAAAGTGTGGATTAAGCTGATAACGTAACATGCGCAGCTGTGCCTCGTGAGCCATCGACTCAGCTTTGATGCTTCGTTTTTGTTCTTCCAGCAGCAGCCGGTAGAACTTCATGCCGAAATACAAACCACTCCAGCCTAGGATTAAAAAGTAAGAGTACGCTAACAGGCCGTTAAAATAGGCCATATAGCCATATTCTTCGATGGCGCGAAAGTCATCGTAGTAAAAAAACTGAGCGCCATTTTTAGCAGGCTGCCACATTACAGCGACCAGATAGGACCCCGCCAGAATACCAATGATGCGAACGTATACTGGCTTATCCCAAATTGAACGGTAGAAGTAGCGTAGCGCTGTCGTTAGCACGAAGCCCGCGGCAGCATCAATCACCAGCAGCAATACGCGCTCAAAAGGTTGCCCCCAATAAACGTCGCGAAGAAAGAATAGACTCATCCAGCCCGACCATCCGAGAAGTTGTAATCCCCAGAATTGAAAATTCTTTTGCTGGAACAGTACTGAATAAGTTCCCAGAGAAAAATAACGCATTACTTGGGAGAGCTACTAAAGGACATAAGCCAAATTATAGGGTATTTGGAACGGTCGATATTGGTCTTTTAACCCGGCATTCACTCGAACTGCCGCAGGGAGCCCCCCTTTGCTATAGTTCGCAGCTTAAATTGAGGAGTAGTTATGGAATTTACCGGTCGACTGGGTGCGCTGCGTCATCCCGCCTATTTTCGATACTGGTCTGGTTCCTTTGCCTCGGTAGGCGCAACCCAATTGCAAATCATGGCCCAGGGTTGGTTGCTATTTGAGCTCACTGAGTCTGCTGTCCAACTTGGGTATCTCGGAGCTGCGGCCTCAATTCCGGCCATATTAATGACACTCTTTGGCGGTGCTCTCGCCGATCGGATGAATCGAAAACGGCTGCTCATGGTCACATCAGCCCTAGTTGCAGCGCTGATGCTATTTTTGGCCTGGTTGGATGGCATGTCTTTAGTGGCACCCTGGCATATTATTCTGATCGCCGGCCTGGTGTCCTTTATCTCTGGTTTCGACTGGCCCACGCGGCAAGCAATATTCCCAACCTTGATTCACAAACAAGACATGATGAGTGCGGTGGCTCTAAATTCAATTATCTGGCAAAGCTCCCGAATGATCATGCCGGCACTTGGTGGCGTCCTGATCGCCGTTGCGGATACCTGGTTGGTTTTTGCTCTCTGCGGATGTGGCTTTGTCACCATGTTTTGTGTGGTCGCAACTCTACCTGTTGATGGCACACCAGATCGACGGCCGGGGTCACCGATTCAACAGATCAAAGAAGGATTAGATTTCATATTTAGCCAACAGCTATTCCTGGTCTTTATGAGTCTGTCTTACGCCGGTATGTTTTTCGGTATGGCGCACATGCAACTTATGCCGGCGTTTGCCGGGCTGCTCGAGAGTTCAGAACAGGGCTATGGATTACTGATCTCTGCGACAGGGGTAGGTTCAGTCATCGGCACAATTGTCGTAGGCTATTTTCAGAGCTCCGCTCGAATCGGATCATTCATCCTCGGCTGCGCCGCACTGTCCGGTGTCTCTGTTTACATTTTCGCTGGGGTGACGGGTTACCTGCCAGTGGGATACATCACCTACGCTCTGGCCATTTTGGCATTAATGTCAGGCTCGATGATGAGTTCGATGTTTATGATTGCGTCCATGACCATATTGCAACTCAATGTACCGGACCACCTTCGCGGTCGAGTTATGGGATTTTACGGAATAACCTACAGCTTGATGCCATTGGGCGGTTTGCTGGCTGGTTGGATTGCAAGCATGAGCTCAGCACCGGTCGCAATCTTTGTTGCGGTCACGCTTTATCTCATCATCATTGCTGTGGTTACGATGACGCAGCGTGAAATCAGATTACTCTCGGCAGCAACCCGTTAGGTTTTAGGATTGTTCCAGATATCACGACTAATGCGCCACTCACCGTCGGTGCATCGACGCATCACCCATAGATGTCGGCTGACAGACTTTAAAGGCGTCGCCGTGTCGTCTCGCTTTGAACGTAGATAACCATCAAAGCTAACTCGAACCATCGCCAGATCTTTTTCGACAACCAGTTCATCGATTGTTGTTTCTTGATCGAATCTGAAATTTTTAGTGAAACCGTAGAATTTTTTGGCTTCCTCGATGTGAACGTCATGGCTCTTAGATGGCATCATCCATACCGCATCATCTGTAAAGCAATCAAAATAATCATCAAAATAATCAGAACGAATCGCAGCCAACGCCTGAAGAATAGCGCGTCTAACGCTGGAGTACTCCTCGTCGAGCTGTAACAGGGCCGGCGCCATCGGCACTTCCAAAAATCAAGGGGTAATCATATTACCCCCACTTCGCTTAAATTACAGCTGTTTGCTCACTCAGCCTGTCTAGGCTTTAGCGCTGGGTCTTGCAGAAATCTGCTCATGCCAGCGTTTTAGATGGCTCAAGGAGGCATCCGGGGGTATTCCTACCAGAGTTGAAGCAAAATCAACTCCCGACTGCAACGTAATATCTGCGACCGTATATCGATCGCCCGCTACGAACTCGCTCGTTGCAAAGACATTATCCAGCCGCCGGTAATAAGCGTGTACATTCTTATCGCTTGCTATTTTTGCTTCCGGAATCTGTTTGAACAGTCCCATTTTTGCCACGACGGGACCATTGACCCAGGAAGTACCGATCTGAGTCCAAAATTCTAGTTCCAACTGACGATTGTGGGCCTCAATATGGCCAAGCTCGTAGGCATCTCGGCCAAACAAATTGGGTTCAGGCTGGATTGCTTCAAGGTAACGACAAATTGCGACGGATTCTGCGATGCAACGACCGTCGTCCAACTCTAGTACCGGGATCTTTCCACTCGGATTTTTCTCTAAAAATTCTGGCGTTTTATGCTCTCGCTTCGTCATGTCACAATTAACCAGTTCAAGCTCAATACCTTTTTCAGCGGCGAAAATTTTCACTCGGCGAGGGTTGGGTGCACCCTTAAAGTCGTATAATTTCATTTCGATACCAGACTAGTTTGGTTGAAGGGAGCAGTATAACGGTCCCCCTATTTGACACCAGCGACCACTAAACACAGTGATCAGGGCATTTCGATGACTAATAATGATGGTTTTGCGCGGAAACTGTGATGGACGTCACAATTTCGATCGTAAAAAACCTGCACACTGTCAGCTGTCGTTGGATTTCAGAGAGATGGGGACATGGTGTCAGCTGCAATTAACATAAAGAAAGACATTAGCCCGGCCATCGAAGCCTTGGAGTCAGTATCGCTCACGAACGACGGTGACCTATCGCTGTTCTTTGTCGGCACTGGCGCCGCCTTCGCAAAGACCCTCAATCAAAATAACCTTCTGATTGTAAAAGGTAATGATCACTTGCTGATCGACTGCGGTTCTAAATGCACTCAGGCCCTTTATAACGTTGGGATTGGTGTTGGCGAGCTTAAAAACTTCCTGATTACTCATAGTCATGCCGATCATATCGGCGGCCTAGAAGAAGTCCAACTCTTTGGGCGCTACGTGACCCACACTCGCCCCAAGATGATCATCAATGAAGAATACCAGGACATCCTCTGGGGTCAGTCTCTGCGAGGCGGCTCAGAAATGTCTGAGAGCACTCCGCTGACCTTTGAAGACCTTTGGGAAGTCACCCGCCCAACACTCGTTCCAGGACTAAAGCGTGAAACCTGGGAGTCTAATGTCGGTGGTCTTAACGTCAAGATGCCCCGTACCAAACACTACCCCGACGATGCACCGAGCTGGAAGGAATCCTTCTGGAGCGTTGGGTTAACGATCGATGACCGTATCTTGTTCACCTCAGACACTCGATTTGACCTTGATTTACTCGAAGAATTTGACGAACGCTATAATTTCGAGATGATATTCCACGATTGCCAGCTATTTACTGGCGGCGTTCACGCATCACTCAATGAACTCAAAACGCTGCCGGACCACTTGCGGAAACGAATCGTGTTGATGCATTACGGTGACAACTGGAAAGATTTCGAGACTGAAGCCCTCGACGCTGGCTTCCACTCCTGGGCCCAACAGGGTTGCCAGTACAATTTTCCCGTGCAAAAAAGGGCCATTAAGTAAACTATCCCTGCCTCCCCTCGGGTGGCGTTCACCCCATCGTTGTGATTTACTTTCGGCCGAAATTTCAATCCCAAATTTATCTTTGAAGGAAAACTCTTATGGGTCAATTAGACGGTAAAGTCGCGCTCGTTACGGGTGCAGGTGGTGGTCTCGGTGAGACACATGCACTTCTACTTGCAAAAGAAGGCGCTGCAGTTGTAGTCAATGACCTAGGCGGCACTCGTGATGGTGCCGGCGGCGGTGCAGCAATGGCCGATCAGGTTGTCGACAAGATCAAAGCTATGGGCGGCAAGGCAGTTGCAGACTACGGTAGTGTTTCGAACGAAGCTGATGCCGAGGCGATGGTCCAACGTGCAGTGAACGAGTTTGGCAAAATCGACTTTCTGATCGCAAACGCTGGTATTCTGCGCGATAAGTCTTTCAAGAACATGACCAACGACATGTGGGACATCGTCATAGATGTTCACCTTCGTGGGACCTACTTAACCGTAAAATCAGCCTACAACCAGATGATGGCTCAGGGAGATGGCGGATCCATTGTCGTCACCTCTTCTACATCAGGCCTCATTGGTAACTTTGGCCAAACCAACTACGGCGCAGCAAAAGCTGGAATCGCTGGTTTTGCTCGCTGTTTGTTCCAGGAAGGACTCAAATATGGCATTAGAGTCAACATTTTAGCCCCTGCTGCCTGGTCTCGCTTAACAGAAGACATCTTCCCCCAGGGAGCGGGAATGGAAGAACTTCTATCTCCGGACAAGGTATCTCCACTTGTTGTCTGGCTCGGCAGCGACGAAGCAAAAGGCGTCACTGGCCGAACCTTCCTGGTTCAGGGCAACAACGTACAGCTTCTGTCCTGGCAGTCACAGACCGTTGCTATCAAAGATAACAAAGAGGCTGCTTTCACCGTTGAAGAAATGGGTGATCTAGTCATGGAGAACTTCGAAAAATGGCCAAAGGGCCCACAGCCCACACCACGGCCGTTTGAATAAGCTCTTCGTCGTACAACACAAGAAAAGGCGGCTTCAGAGTCGCCTTTTTTTGGCCCTGCTTTTTTCAGCTCTTCTTTTACCCGATTGGCCTCCCAGTGCTATGATCTTCGCTCCAACAGCTCTGAACTAGAAAGGTTGCCACTATGTCTGAAGTCAGGAAGTCTGAAACAAGTAAAATAGAAATTCCCAAAGCTAAAAGTAAAGACGCAGCCTCCCATGAAGAGGTTCGATTGGAGCGTAAGCAGAAACTTGCCGCTGCCTTTCGATTATTTGGCAAGTTTGGATTTGATGAAGGAGTCGCCGGACACATTACCGTCCGTGACCCTGAACGTTTAGACCACTTTTGGGTAAACCCTTTTGGTGTTTCCTTCAAGCAGATCAAAGTATCCGACCTGATACTCGTCAATCACGATGGAGACATCGTTGAGGGTAAAGGGTTATTAAATGCTGCTGCTTTTGCGATTCATTCCCAGATCCACAAGCATCTGCCCCATGTTACTGCTGCTGCCCATAGTCATTCGGTCTACGGCAAAGCCTGGGCATCTCTTGGCCGACCACTTGATCCCATCACTCAAGATTCCTGTGCCTTCTTTGAAGATCACGTGGTGTTTAATGAGTTCAACGGCGTCGTATTAGATGTAGAAGAAGGCGAGAGAATTGCGACGATGCTCGGTAAAAAGAAAGCCGCGATCTTGCAAAATCATGGTCTTCTCACCGTTGGCAACACAGTCGAGGAAGCCGCATGGTGGTATATCACGATGGAACGCACCTGCCAGGCACAACTAATGGCCGAAGCAGCAGGCAAACCTATCTTGATCTCTGATGAAGTCGCACGTGGTACTAAAACCAATGTCGGAAGTCCTATGGCGGGAGTCTTTAGTTTCAAACCCTTGTATGACGTCATCACGGCAGAACAACCCGATCTATTTAACTAAACGCACTCATCCAGGAATCAAAGCATGCAAGATAAGTATGGTGATATCGAAGTCACATTTTTAGATGGCCATGTCGCCCAGTGCGAGTTCAAACGCCCGCCGAATAATTTCTTTGACTATCAATTGATTAAGGATTTGGCCGATTGCTTTGATGATCTGGACGAAAACCCAGATTGCCGAGCCATACTGCTTTGCGCCGAAGGCAAACACTTTTGCGCTGGGGCAAACTTCAGCAAGGACGGTGGTCGCGATTCCATGCCACAGGATAGTGATGCGCCCAATCCTCTTTATACCGAAGCAGTCCGTTTGTTTAGCAACAAAAAACCCGTCATAGCTGCGGTTCAAGGGGCAGCTGTAGGCGGTGGACTCGGCGTTGCAGTGATGGCCGACTTTCGCGTGGTTTGCGAGAACACTCGAATGACCGCTAACTTTGTGAAACTAGGTTTTACACCCGGCTTTGGTCTGACACACACGCTGCCGAGACTCATTGGCCAACAAAAAGCCAACCTGCTCTTTATGACCGGAAGACGAATCGACGGCAAAACTGCTTTTGAGTGGGGAATGGCAGATGTATTCGCAACGCCAGAAACCGTGAGGCAAGAAGCCCTTGCCCTGGCTCGAGAGATTGCTGTGAACGCACCACTGGCCTTGGTTTCCCTTCGTCAGCAAATGCGCCCAGATCTAGCGGATGCTGTTAAGCGAACCACTGATATCGAAGGCAAGGAACAATCCTGGTTACAGAAAACCAATGATCACAAAGAAGGCATCAAAGCCGTCGGTGAACGCCGGGCTGGTAGCTTCACAGGGAAATAGGTTTGCAGTAACTTTTAGAGTAGTCCAGCAATCCGGTTGATGCGGTCCGATACATAAGGCATCTCATCAATCGGTGTGCGGCCCAACCTCACAATCACACAATCCTTTTCTGGAGCACAGAGAATTCTCTGGCCATCATAGCCGCAGCAGTAAAACCAATCGGTTTAGTCGGGGCCCATCCACTATTGCGCTCCATAGCAATACTCGCCATCGCTATAAGTTGGACTTCGAGCGTAATCCACCCAGTCCTTGCTCAGAATTTCCCGACCGTCCCAGGTACCTCCCCTTAGGTACAACAAGCCAAACCGAGCAAAATCCTGAGGTGAGGTGAGGCGAGTAAATAGGATGACCCTATGAACGTGCCTGAAGTATCAAACTTTGGCGTCGCCAAGCGAACGCCAATCGGCTCAAATAATTCGTCATTCATAAAGCGCAGCATGCCCGATGCACCGCCCCCTATTACATCGCTGAGTATTCGACAGATAATGTTCGAGTACTGTAAATAAAACGGATTGGCCCCGGCGTCATAACGATCGCGAACCAATTGGCCATTTTTCACAGTCGACAAACTATAAGTCACACCTTGTGCTTTGGTTAGATCAAATATTTCGTCTGCCAAATGGGATACTTCTGAGTTCTGCGACTCGCCCTCCTCCCAACTTCTTGTCGGCCAAGCGACGACAGAAGGTTAAGGCGGCAACGCGGCGAGATTTTCAGCGATCGAAGAGACTTTCAACATAGTAGCTTCCTGAATTGATGTTTGAGCTGAGAATACCAGTGTTTGGGAACCATTTGTTTAACTGACAATGTTTAAGAGACAGGCGTTTAGCTGCAACGAGTATAGCGATATGATGTCGACTAACAATACGAGGCAACTATCATGAGAACTATCAGAACAGCGCTATTCGCAACCATCACACTCATCTCGTTTAATGCTTCTGCTGAGAAACCCAACAACTGGGGCAAGTGGGGAGCCGATGATGAAAGAGGAGCAGCCAACTATATTCAACCCCAACAGGTTATCAAAGCCGCACAACTGATCAAGACTGGTAAACTGTTCAGCCTGGCCATTCCTCTTGACAACACGGGCCCAGTTTTTCCTTCTCGCGTCGCCCCTCAGCACTTTATGGTGGCTACGGGCGCAGACTATGCTGCTGGCCTACCCTCTGCGTACGGCGTCGCCAAATTCGCTGATGACTATATCTATATGCCGCTGCAAGGTTCGACCCAGTGGGATGCCCTTTCCCATTCCTGGTACGGTGACACGCTCTACAACAACTTCGATCAGGGGGTTATTAAAAGCGCTCCTGCCGCCGGAGGCGCTACCAAACTCGGCATAGAAAACGTCAAAACTGGATTTGTCGGTCGAGCAGTTTTGATCGATGTGTTGGCGTACAAGGGTGGCAGTTTGCCGACTGGTTATGCGATTAGCCGAGCCGACATTGAGGGCACACTGAAGAAACAAAAATCCAAAGTACTCGAAGGTGACGTTGTCATTATTCGTACCGGTGTTGTACCTGCCTTCTACGAACTGAAAGATCCAATGTCAAAGCTTGAGTTTATTACTGGGCCTCAAGCGGGGATCAATGTTGATGTTGTGGATTGGATAGCGGAGTCCAAAATCGCAGGTATTGCAGCGGATAATATTGCGCTGGAGGTCTTGCCAAATCCTATTCCCGAGAAGACCTTTAGTGTTCATGGGGCGTTGCTCAAAGATTTAGGCGTCTACATTGGTGAGATCTGGTGGCTTGAGGATCTAGCAGCAGCTTGTGCCGAAGACGGCCGCTATGAATTTTTCTTGGCGGCGCAGCCTCTGAACATTCCAGGGGCAGTTGGATCGCCATTAAATCCGATCGCGATTAAGTAACTTTAGGGTCTTGCTTTGAGGGTACATCGAGGGCTCTGATCGGCCTGCTCTGATCCAGGAACTAAGTTCCGAGGTTGCATTGGCCACTTTTGGAATCCACTAACGCACAGGTATTCAGATCCTCGTTGAGTGGCGGCGCGGGATCCCAGTCAGGTATATTCTAAACGAGTGAAATTCCCGACTCAGTGCGGGTAACCTCACAATTGTATTCAAGCCCGAGACATAAATTTCCCGTTAGTTGTATTGATCTTGATCGACTCGCGCTGCTCAATATATTCAGGCACCTGAACCACAAGCCCCGTCGCCATCGTTGCAGGCTTGGTTCGCGCACTCGCAGACGCACCTTTGATACCCGGTGCCGTTTCCGTGATCTCCATAACGACTGACTGAGGCAAAGTAATTCCAACTAGGTTTCCGTCTACCAGAAGCCCGGTCATATCTTCGAGTCCATCCATTAGATATTCGATTTGGCCTTCCAGAGCTTCTTGATCCAGAAAATACTGAGAGTAATCTTCTGAATTCATAAACACATAATGAGCACCATCAAGGTAGGAATACTGGACCGGAACACGTTGGGCATCTGCTTCAGCAAACATATGATCGCTTTTCACCGACTCATCACGTTTTTGGCCCGTGACCAGATTGTTAAAACGAATTTTGTAGAGCGTCGAGGCGCCTCGCGAGGACGGACTGCGAGCTTCCAACTGTTTGACGGCGTGGGGAGTTCCGTCGATATCAACAACATCACCTTTCTTTAAGTCACCGGCTTTCGGCATGAGCCTTCCTCAGAAAAAGCCGGTATTGTACAGGACATTACACATTCGCAGGAAAACAGGATTTGTTCGAGAAAGAAGACTTGATCAAAATTGCCAATCATAGAATGCCCTTTGGCAAGTACTCCGGGTGTCGCTTGATTGATCTACCAGAGCCCTATTTGCTCTGGTTTAAAGAGAAAGAGTTCCCCTCCGGAAAGCTTGGGGAATTGATGGAAGTTTGCCTAGAAATCAAAATTAACGGGCTCGAATCCCTTATCGATCCATTGCGATCAAACTAAGGGTTTCATCCGTCTCTCAAGCCAGTCTAATAAAATCCCATTGGTCTCTTCGGGTTTCTCCTGTTGAATCCAATGGCCACAATCAAGGGTATGAATCTCAAGGTCGTCCACTGACTTAGACATGTCCATTTGAGGTACCATATCGTGCTCGCCGTATATCATCAGTGTGGGTATTCGAACCTTTTGTTCAACGTGAGCGGTGGTTTGCCAATTTCGAGTAAAGTTTCGGTACCAGGAACAAGGTCCTTCGAACCCACCTTTGGTGAAAGCATCGACGAAAACCGCTAGTTCTTGTTCGGACATCATCATCCTGCCTTCTGCCACTTCCACCTTCGCGTAGTCGATAATAGCTCGTCCCGAAGGTTCTTTAGCATCGCTTCGGTCTAGCCATTGTTCTGTGCGATACATGTTGCGAAGGAATCGATCGGGATTGCTCAGAAAGTTTTTTGCCGCAACATTCGGCTGTCGATTGAAATGAACAATATAAAAGTCCGGACCGAGCATTTGCTCCCAAAATGCAACGGGGTCGGACTCTTGCCTCACCATGAGCGGTACAGAAAGACTGGCAAAGCCAACCATGCGTTCGGGATGCATGAGGGCATGCTGCCACAGTACGATCGAACCCCAGTCATGACCAATGTAGATCGCCTTGTCGATTTCTAGGACATCCAACAACCCGAGGTGATCGTTGGTCAAATGGTGAATATCGTAGGATTTGACATCAGATGGCCTGCTCGATGCACCATAACCCCGTTGATTCGGTAGGATGACATGGTAACCAGCAGCCACGAGAGGCTCGATCTGGTATCGCCAGCTATAGGCCAGTTCAGGCCAACCATGGGCTAGAACTAACGGGATACCACCCTGACCTGCCTCGAATACTTCTAGCTCGATGTCGTTGACGTTTAACATTCGTGACTGAGGAAATGCCATAGTTATTCTTCCTTCTACAGAGCTAGCTAGACCAGCCCTTCTCTACTATTGATAAACACCTTCATGCGAAAGGAGCCAATGAGCTTCAGCAGCGCCGAATATAATCGCACCAGCTGAAAGTCTATCGTTCTGTTGGTTACGATGGCCGCGCGGTAATGCGTACCTCGACGTTCACTGAATTGTCCAAGCAATTTGGGTAAGGCCCTGACTTCAGAGATGGCAACCTGAGTCAGATTCAACCCACTAATATCCCACAGGGCGGGCATATTAAACTCGAAGGCCGGGTCATCAAATATCTTGGCGTACTCTACCGCCGTCAATTGACCTACAAGGCGCACGATGATCACCTTTTCTACGCTTCTGACTTCAACTTCAACACTCACAGTCGAACAAGGACTCCGCTAACGTTTGGATTACCTGTCAAGGCTTGACCTCGATGAGACACACCGACACAATCCTTCAAATTCATTGATAAGTAGAGGGATCCATGGCCATAGGTGTAGTTGCGAAACTGAAGATTCAAGACGGTAAAAACGAAGAGTTTGAAACCGTGTTTGCAGAACTTGAAAAAGCCGTTCATGAAAATGAACCCGGAAACAACTTTTACGCACTGCATAAATCCAGAGATGATGGTAATAGCTATGTCGTGCTTGAACAGTACGCTGATCAAGATGCGCTGGATGCTCACGGAAAATCTGATCATTTTAAAACTATAGGAGCGAAAATGGGTGCCTGCATGGCAGGTCGGCCAGAAGTTGAATACATGGATTCTTGCGGCTAAGGCCCACCTCCTGTCATAAGAGTTTTGTATAAAAACGGTAGCGACGTATCCATACGATAGTCGACACTGCTGTGATTGTCGGAAAACTCATCGTAGCTATGCTCAATCTCCAAGGACGTTAAACGTGCGGCTAACCGCCGCGCACCAAACACCAGGGCATATTGGTCGCTGCTCCCGCAGTCGATAAATATGCCCTTCAACTTCTTAAGGTTCTTCTGAACCGCCTCACTCTCCACCAGTCGAACCGGATCCCAGGCTAGCCATCGCTGCCAGAGTTCCTCATTTAATTCGCAGGTTTGAGGGGAAACCGGCAGCCGTATGCCGAATGGCAACTCCGGCGCGGGATCATAGGTCGCGGCCATCGCCAGAATCATCAGGACGTGCATATCGTTACCGGAAATTTTTTGATTGGCGATCATCTGATTCATAAAGGCTTCAATTGAGCCTCCATAGCGCGCCAATTGCATCAGAGTTTTGGGAAAGTCCGACAGGTAAGCAAGCTCAAAAGCCATATCTCCAGAGTGACATGCAATCGCTCCCCAGTGCTCTCCATGCTTCATACCATGCACAATCGCACCGTACCCACCACTGGATTTACCAAATAGGCCACGGTGAGCAGCGCCCGGTATTACTCGAAACTGGCTTTCTAGCGCGGGTAACATTTCAACAGTGAGAAAATCTGCCCAGTTCCCCATCACCGAAGAATTAATGTATTGGTTGCCACCTAGGGACGTGAAACAGTCAGGGAATGCAATGATGACATTACCCATTCGCCCCTCGCTGATCAGGCGCTCTACCCGTTGCGGTACGCTTTCGGAAAAGGCTTTCCAACCTACATGGGCTAAACCACTTCCGGTAAAACCCACAATATCGACCAGCAATGGATACTGCTCGCTGCTTTCGTCATACCCAGCGGGTAGATACACGGCGATCTGCCGCTCGGTGGGATCACCTAAAACATTATTCGCGATAGCAGTGGACTGGAGGCTGATGGTTTCGATTCGGCCTTGGAGGGCAGTAAAATTCTGGCTCGGCACGACGCTTTCCTAAAGAATACTTCAAAATATTGGCCCTCAGAATAGCACAGTCACTTTCAGGGAATCGAAGCAAAAAAAAGGTGGCCCGAGGACCACCAAAGATAAGTCTCTTGGGGAAGACTAAGTTTTTGAGAACAG
>JBLHQQ010000031.1:0-15600 GCA_047625245.1 Candidatus Azotimanducaceae bacterium | reverse complement strand
ATCGGCATCGGCAACACTTCGCCGTTGTGACTATTGGCGAAGTCGATAAGCGTCACAAGATCACTTGCAACTCGCTCACCGAGATAATCACCAGCAATAGACCCTTCTCTAACGATGTCAGCTTCAGTGGTGTGTCCGATAGCCTCATGAGCCAGGATGCCCGCCAGGTCAGATGCCAGAATCACATCATGATACCCAGAAACAGGTTTTACCGCCGTCTTCTTATTCATCAAGTGCTTGTAGAGTTCATCAACGGCTTTGTCGATTCGCTCGGCTGATTCAAAGACGTCCTCAAACTGACCCCGGTCTCCGATCGCCTGTGAAAGCTCAATGGGGTCTCCTGCTTCATTTCGTGTGGTGAGTTTTACTGCGATGATCGCCCGAGAATTTGTGTTGTGACCCGTCGAGCCCTCGGAGGTTTGCAGCTTCTTTTCCATATCAAGACAATTTAAAATGACCTGTCGGGCGACGATATCTGGACAATGCTTAACAACATATTCATCAATACTCTTTAAAAATGCGATGATTTCATCCTGAGATTTACGCGGTTTTTTGGTGTTGGAGTCGCTGTTGGCTGACGCCTTACTGCTGGGTAAATTCACATCAGGGTCGCCGCCTCGTTTGGCTAAAAACTCTGCATTTTTAGTCGCTGCCTGAATGGTGGCCTCGATGGCATCATTAGTAGCATTGGGATTGGAACTAAATCCCCAGCCGCCCTGATCGAACACCCGGGCGGAAACGCCGCCATTGGTATCCTGCATGTTAGAGACAATATCGCCGTTGAGCAGCGATATGTTGAGCAAACGATTTTCGTGAAGACGTAGCTCGGTATAAGAGGAATACTGATTTGAGTATCTGGAAAGATCGATCTCCGCAATTTGCATAGCAGGTCTGTCCTAGGTCAATGAATGAATGACGTAATTGTCTCCCTTTCCGAGAGACAATTCGATTGAGTAGCCGAACAATCAGATGGTTGTAGCTGTTACCAGATTAAGACTCATTATGCGGGTAGAAGTGCCGTAAATTCCGCCCGGTGATCGTCGTCTAGATATTGTTTTAGTTCGGCTGCATCCAAAAATGTAGCGTAGCGGCTTGGACAATGTTCGAACCGAATCTCGACCGGCTCTTCGGTTTTACACTGCTCCATAATCTTGTCGCACTTTGGGCACTCGACATAAACCATGTCATCGTATTCTGCGCCAAGTTCAGCATCGCCGGAATCCATATTCTGCTTGCCTTCTACGAGCGCCAAATCAGAGAGAGTGAGTTGATCAAAATGAAGACCTTTGCAGTCGAGGCAACGATCGACTCGAATAGAGCCCCCATCATCACTACTAAATGTTTCCATTACGCCATCGCATTCAGCGCATTGTATCACTCTAATCTCCAACATTTTCTAAACGTGACATTACATCATTTCAACGATTTTGTAATCAGTGACGGAGCGTGTAATCTCCTTATCCTCTATTTCTGCGATGGCTATGGCTGCAACAGACCCCCAACTACCCAAGATTGATCCAAGCATCTGGGCAACCTATAAATCCCTTTTTTGGTCGGTCTACGCCCCAGGCTTTTTGATGTCCCTCTGTCAGGGCAGTGTGATCCTGATTATTCCTTTGTTCGCCCTGGACCTCGGCGCGAGTGCTGCCATCACCGCCCTCGTCTTCTCATTGCGCGGGCTTGGCAATATGACTGTCGATATACCGGCAGGATGGGCCACTGGAAAGTTTGGCGACAAAACTGTCATGTTGTTATCTGTGGGGTTGATGGCAGTTTCTGCCCTTGTCGCCAGTCAGGCAAATACTACATGGCAGTTAGGTCTTGCGGCATTTGCCTTCGGCGCGGCGGTTGCGAGTTGGTTGTTGGCACGTCTAACTCACGTCAGTGAGGCTGTACCCACACATCAAAGGGGGAAGGCCATTAGTACAATGGCAGGCGTGCAGCGATTTGGTAATTTGATTGGGCCTGCTACCTCTGGAATTGTGGCTCAAATTTACGGCTTCGAAGTTGTGTTCTACGGCATCGCAGTCGTTGCGACCACCGCCCTTCTGCTGGTGATGTTTGCCGTAAAAGTAAATAACAGGTCTGACCCGGACGAGCATGGCAGTATTTTGACCATGGCGCCGACCATCTTGATGGCTCACCGACGTGTGTTTGCAACCGCAGGGTTCGCTATCTGGTGTTTAACCATCCTGCGCGCAACTCGAAGTTTGATGCTGCCGGTTTGGGGTAACGCCATAGGCCTGGACACCTCGACCATTGGTTTTGTCGTTAGCTTGTCTGCGGCCATCGACATGCTGATGTTTCCCCTTGCGGGAATTATTATGGATACCTGGGGGCGACGACCCGCGGCAATTTCCTGTCTCAGTATCATGAGCGTCGGCATGCTGATGTTGCCTTTCACCGACAGCTTTTTCTCCATGGCGATAGCAGGGTTGGTTGCAGGTGCCGGCAATGGGCTGGGCTCCGGCATCAATATGACTCTGGGATCAGACTTCGCCCCAGAAGGTAGGCGGGGCGAATTTTTGGGGGTCTGGCGACTGCTTTCAGATACGGGATCAATGATCGGGCCGATGGCGGTCGGTGCCACAGCAACCTGGATCACGTTATCCAGTGCATTCTACCTTTCTGCTGGAGTCGGTGGACTGGGCGTCATTATTATGTGGTTTCTGGTCGATGAGACGCTGACTAAAAGACCTAAGCAAGCGCTTTCTAAACATGGCTGAAGCTCTTATCCTATAGACTGCTTTCGATAGAAATCTCGATCAATGCAGCAATCACCCAGGTGAGTGGCGGTAAAACACCAAAGAAAAGCATGCCGCGAATTTTGTCCGTGAAAGGCAATTCCTTAATTTTGTTAATCCGCTCTTCGTAATACAACAAATCCACTCTACTTAACTTATCAGCATCCTCTCCAATAAGAGTTGATTTAAGATGGGCTTTATCGCCTTTCACCAGCGCCCGATGGACATGATTTAACTCGAGAGTTTTTGCGACATGAATACGACGCTTGAAGCGGTTGTAAGGCAGCATAAAGAGCCCCAACATCAGCAGGCCCGGCAAGTAAAAAGGCATCAAGATTAACAACATGACACTAAAGGCCAATTCGCCAGAAGTGAATACTGTGTAACTCGCAAATACTATGCAAAGACCAAAAATGTACAGTCGCAAAAACCTAAGCATCGGATTCGCCAGAACCGCATACTGATCTGCTTCAAGCAAACTGATACGGACACGCAGTGAAACCTGGTTCAGGCAGCGCAGTTGACGAAAAAAGACGTCTAATAAAAAAATGATCAACATGTATTGCAACCAATAGAGCGATAAAGAGACAAAAACGACGAACTTCAAGTCAATCAGTATGGCTTCATTGATTTTGAGATTAATGACGGCACAGACGAAGGCTACGCCGATTTCTAGCCAGAGAAACTTTTTTGGAGGTTCTAGAATCGTCTGCACATCGATCAAGCTGTCATCAAATTCTAAGATCTGTAATAAGTCGTGATACCAACCTCTTGCCAATTCCAAATACATCACAAGGAAATAACTGATGATGGCAACAAACGCGACGACAATAGGATAGAGCGAGGGGTTTGGCACTCTGGATATGACAAGGGACGCCACGCCAATTAGTGCCAAAACTAAGAATGAAGACAGCCCCAATTGCCAGGAGGGCAATCCAGTGCGATCAAGCATAGTCAGTGGACGCCAGTGAGTAAGTCCAGGAGTCACCACTCCGAGTGGCGCTACACCGGGCATCACTAATTGAGTCGATACATCTTCAACCGCAGTCTCACTCACGAACCACACCTACTAGCCAAAACCGTTTATACTCTCACTGTTTACAGAGCCGCTGCTGTGCCCTGTTTCTACGCGCCTGTTTCTACGCGCCTGTTAACATACAAAGTACCACACCGAATGAAGCCGCTACACTACTACTTTATAGGAACAGGAGCCTGGTTCCTGGCCTTTGGCATCCAGAGCGTCGTCTTCGCTTGGCTGGTCACCATCGTTTTGGCCGAATCACCCACCATGGTGGGCTTTGCCCAAATGGCATTTTTGATGCCGGCGATGTTGCTGATGTTAGTTGGCGGCAGTTTAGCAGATCAATTCGGTGGTCGACGCATGGCGCTGATTGGTCACCTGCTCGCAACCATCGCACCCTTATTTCTGGTTGTCACGATTCTTCTCGATCAATTCAGTTACATGCTGCTTCTAGTGTTCGCCATCATCATCGGTTGTAGCCAGGCGCTTGTGACCCCGGCCCGCGATGGTCTACTCGTTCAGGTAGCCGACGGCCGAATCCAACAACGAGTTGTTCAAGTCAGCATGATTCAATTCGGAATCCAAATGCTGGGGTTTGTCATCGCCTCTTTCGCTGATCGGCTCGGTGCTGTTGTCATTCTTTCACTGCAAAGTGCTTTTTTATTCGCTGGCGCCGTCGCCTTCTATCGTTTAAAACTGCCCTTCGAAGCACCGGTCCGTCACTCCAACAAGATGCTTCAACAGATCGCAGCCTCTATCGTGGAAGGCTATCACTCAGTTAGACAGTCACCCCACATGACCGCAGTTGTCATCCAGAACTGTGCAATGGGCGTGTTCTTTATGGGCTCATACATCGTCGCAATTCCGCTTCTGATTCGAGAAGTTTATGCTGGATCTTCAATGGAGCTCTCCTTGGTGAATGGTGCCAATGCGCTGGGCCTAGTACTCACAGTTTTGTTTCTCATGCGAGTCGGCGATATCAAACGCCAGGGCCGTGCACTGCTGATTTCCCAGGGACTCGGTTCGATTTGTCTTCTGGGGTGTGGTCTTGGACTCGGGTTCGCCAGTCTGCTCCCGTTCGTATTCGCCTGGGGACTCTGCGGCGGCATTGCGATGACCATGTCACGGACAGTCATGCAGGAACAGGCACCTGAGAATCAACGAGCCAGAATGATGTCGTTCTATTCCTTCTCATTTATGGGTGCCGGGCCAATTGGCGCTTTATTAAGTGGTGTCTTGGTTGATTTTTTTGGCGCCTCCGTTGCCTTAATAATTTGCCCAATTTGTATGCTACTCGTCTCCATCTATATGTCGATCAAATCACCCCTGTGGAAACTGGGGACAACAAGGACAAGCTGAGTTCGCAGACTCACGAAAGCGCCCGTGGTAAGCTCAGGGGAACCTTTTATTAAGAATCTTGGCCGTGCGCAAACTTTACTTCTTCCCGCTACTGCTCAGTCTCAGTCAATCACCTTCACTATATGGTGACACCCTCATCCATTGTGAGCGTCTAATTGATGGTGTCCAAAATGAACTACTCAGCAAACAAACTATCCGTGTCCGAGACAATCGTATCGTACAGGTAGAAGCCGGATTTACGGCAGGCAATGATGTCATCAATCCAGGAGATGTGACCTGTATGCCAGGTCTGATCGATATGCATGTCCATCTGACTAACGAATTGAGTCCCGGCCGGCAGTTAGCAAAATTCACTCAGGATCCTCAGGATGCAGCCTACGCCAGCGTACAGTATGCAGAAAAAACCCTCATGGCAGGATTCACCACAGTTCGTGATTTAGGCAGTGGCCATAACCTATCAATTTCTATGAGGAATGCGATCAATAAGGGGCACATTGTCGGGCCAAGGATTTTTACTGCCGGAAAAAGCCTGGCCACTACCGGCGGCCATGCTGATCCGAGTAACGGAAGCAATAATGCCCTTAGAGGCGATCCCGGCCCAGTTCAGGGCGTGGTAAACAGTGTTAGCGATGCCAAAAAGGCCGTGCGTCAGCGATATAAAGAAGGCGCTGACCTGATCAAAATCACTGCAACTGGTGGAGTATTGAGCCAAGCCGCTAGCGGTCAAAATGCTCAATTTACCGAAGAAGAATTAGCAGCAATCATAAGCATCGCTAAAGATTATGGGTTTAAGGTGGCTGCCCACGCCCATGGTAAAGAGGGTATGGAACGCGCCATCCGTGCCGGTATTGACTCAATAGAACACGGCACGTACATGGACAAGGACACCATGAAGCTGATGAAGCGATATGGCACAACCTATGTACCGACCATTTCAGCTGGGAAGTTTGTCGCTGAGAAATCCGAAATTGACGGCTATTTTTCCGAACTGGTGCGCCCCAAAGCCGCCGCTATTGGGCCTCTGATTCAGAGTACTTTTGCACAAGCTTATAAGGCCGGCGTGAAAATCGCTTTTGGTACTGATTGCGGTGTGTGCCCCCACGGTGACAACGCAAAGGAGTTTGTTTATATGGTCGAAGCCGGGATGCCAGAAATGGAGGCCATCCAGTCAGCAACACAAGCGGCGGCGATACTACTAGGTAAAGAAAATGATCTTGGTACCATCAATAAGGGTAAACGTGCTGACATCGTTGCGGTTGCTGGCAACCCCCTCACAGACATCAATCGGATGTTGAATATGCAGTTTGTGATGAAGGATGGGCGTGTCTACAAACAGTGAGGCTCTAACAGAGTTTATTCAATCTCACCAACCACTGCTGGTGATTACAGGTGCTGGTTGTAGTGCAGCGTCTGGCATACCTACCTATCGAGATGATTGTGGTGTTTGGCAAAGGTCGACACCCATTCAACACAACGACTTCGTTTCGTCGTTTAGCTCTCGTCAGCGCTATTGGACTCGAAGTCTGGCGGGATGGCCAGCAGTAGCCAACGCGAAGCCCAATGCCTGTCATCACGCCCTCGCCCGCCTCGAGAAACTCAAACTCTGTTCTCTACTGGTGACTCAGAATGTTGATCGATTGCATCAACGCAGCGGCCAGGAAAAAGTCATAGACCTCCATGGCCGACTAGACCGAGTTCATTGCTTAGATTGTTTACTAGAAATTACACGGGATGAAATGCAAGCTCGACTCCGTCGGTTGAACCCGAACATGAATGTCGAAGACGCTCGTCTCGCACCAGACGGTGATGCAGAAGTCGAAGACGAAC
This sequence comes from Candidatus Azotimanducaceae bacterium, assembly GCA_047625245.1. Taxonomy (GTDB): domain Bacteria; phylum Pseudomonadota; class Gammaproteobacteria; order Pseudomonadales; family Azotimanducaceae; genus JAHRVQ01. The sequence continues at coordinate 8,649 of JBLHQQ010000031.1, read as the reverse complement.
TGATTGAGGCTCTTTTAATTCCCGACTGTGACAACTGCGGAGGCATCCTAAAACCGTCTGTTGTGTTTTACGGTGGAGGGGTTCCAAAGGCAACGGTGAATCAAATTACTGCTCGTGTTAACAGCACTGCGGGAGTTTTGGTTTTGGGCTCCTCACTGATGGTTTTTTCGAGCTTTAGATTTTGCCGTCAGGCGGCCAGGCTCAACACACCAATTACAATCGTTAACGCCGGTAGCACCCGGGCGGACGACTTGGCATCTCTTAAAATTGATACTGCCTGTGAGGTATTGCTACCAGAAGTAGTCCGAAGCTTGAAGGCTTCCCTATAAAGATAGGTAGATTAAAATTAATCACACAGCGAACGAAAAATGGGATCGTGGCAACTAACGAATATTCGTGTTTCACCAGGACCCCACCATTTAAGCAAGGCTAGCTATTCGTCGGCAGCTAGCTGTACTAACATCTTTCCAGTGTTTTGCCCCTGAAGTAAGCCAATTAGCGCAGCAGGCGCCTGGTCAATGCCCTCCAATATGGTTTCTTCATACTTAAGTTTGCCGTCCTTCAACCACCCGCGCATATCCGACAGGAATTGTTCACGCATGTGTTCGAACTCATAAACAACAAATCCCTTCATCGTGACACGGTTGTAAATCATGTTGGACAAGGTCGTCACGCCTTCAGATCTAGCGCCCTTATTGTTGTAAGCAGAAATCATACCGCACACCGGGATTCGACCGAGAGCGCGCATCTGACCACAGGCTGCATCCAAATGAGCGCCACCAACATTCTCGAAGTAAACATCAATACCTTTCGGGAAGGTTCGATGTAGTTCTTTTCTAATACTCGATGTTTTGTAGTTGAATGCGTCGTCAAATCCGAGGTCATCAATCAGATGCCTAACTTTTTCATCGGAGCCACAACTCCCCACCACGTGACAATTTTTTATCTTGGCAATCTGACCCACAACGGAACCCACAGCACCAGCAGCAGCTGAAACAAAAACATTCTCGCCTTCCTTCAGTTCACCGGTAACCAATAGTCCGCCGTAAGCTGTCAGGCCAGTCATCCCCAATATATGCATGTGCGTCGTGAGCGGTTCATCCTGCACATCCACAATCGCCAGTTGGTCTGGTTTGGCGATTACAAATTCTCGAAATCCAAATCGATGTTGCACATAGGCGCCAACGGGAAATGCCGCGTCATCGCTTTCTATGACTTTGCCGATCGTACCGGCAGACATCGCCTCTTCTAGTTTGGTCTGGCCGTTGGTCATCGGTGGGCGCATCGCTGGGTCGACGGACATGACCAGGTTTTTGACTAAAATCCCCTGACCCGCATATTCGAGTTCGGTGTCGATCAGAGCGAAATCTTCTGCTTTTGGCAGACCATCAGGCCTTGCGACCAAATGAATTTCACGATTTTTCATAGTTGCATTCCTTTGACGTTAATTCGCGCGGCAGTGTCTCTTAGATTGTGCTGAGAATCAAAGAAACGGAGGGCGATTGGGCAGCTGTGATCATCCTACCAAAGCTTCGCTAATAAGCTCTTTAAGATGAAAACCAACGTGATCGCGACAGAATAAAGGCAAGCAAAAAAATCAAACAATCTGCTGCTTTAGAGCGGCTTCTCGCAACAGATTTTTGACGCTAAAGAGCAGTTCATGAAGTCGAAAAGGTTTAACCAAAATGGGATATTCGGAAGGTGCCGTGTCAGAGTAACCGATGGTCATGAGCACCGGTAGATTGGGTCGAGTTTCATGCACGGTCATAATCAGTCGTTCACCTGACAAACTACCCGGCATCTTGAGATCAGAAATCGATAAATCAAGCTGTCCAATTACTTCAAGTTGCTTCATCGCATCATCACCGTCATGAGCAAGATGAACTCGATAACCAGCACTTTCCAAGGCTGCTTGACCGACGGCGCGAATCTGTTCTTCGTCTTCTCCCAGCAATATAGACTCTCCGTCGCTGTTTTTGGTGCATCGGCTACTTCTGCGACGAATGACAGACTAACTGTCGTTCCGACTCCCAGAGTCGACGTAATCGCTAATTGGCCACCGAATTGATTCATAAATCCTTCGACCATCGCCAAGCCGAGACCTGATCCTTCCGCTGGCCCCTTAGTCGAATAGAAAAGCTCTGTCGCGGCAATGAAAGCGATCGCAGGTCTTACTGCCGTCAATTTATTGGCCTCCGTGTTCTCTGTCGCTAATTGTTCGTAGAACGACGCCGCCTCAGCCATTAGACCCTGACCGATGTTCAATTCGCATTTAAACGCAATGGCAATCAACGCTTCGGATTGATTCCATTGTGTTGGGTCTAGCTTAGCCAAGACTAGAATTGCTTGCGACTGGTCCGTCTGTCCTAACTTACGAATGATGGCGAACTGCAAATTGACGGAATCTGATTCTTGTTTAACTCGTTCTTCGAGTTCTGTAAGCGTCAGCAGGTGATAGTTCGTGAGCTCTTCAGCATTAAGACCAGGGGCGGTCAATAAAAAGAGCAATAGGAACAGAAAAATTGATGCGATATGCCTCGTATTGAACCTACTGTTATAGGTCACCGTGCCGAGTCTATAAGCTTGCAGTCAGATGCAAACTTTCTAACGGCGAGGCGTTGGCGAGTTCCTCGCCACAAATAGTATTTTCGATGATGAGTTCGAGCAGAAACTGGAGCTTACTTATTCTGCCCGCCTGGCTGGGGCGTTCATTTACGCCATTCATTCACTCTATTCGTTCAGGCTATTTAGCCATTCGCTCTATGTTTTAGGTTTCTAGCAAACCACAGTGCCAAGGCCTTATCAAGGCATCGGCTGAGCCTAAGTTGTTAGGCTTGTTCGGAGACCAAATCAAGCTGATTAGCCTTATTGAGATCGCTCTCCTTCCTCAGATAGGGTAGAAGTTGCAGTGCAGGTAACGGCCGACTGTAATAGTAACCTTGGATATAGTCACAACCACTCTGTCTCAAAATAGCGACCTGCTCCTCGGTTTCGACCCCCTCTGCAAGCACCTTCAGACCAAGGTTCTGGCCCAGGGCGATAATCGCCCGGGTAATCTCCTGATCATCGGTACTTTGCGTGATGTCCTGAATAAAGGAACTATCGATTTTTAAGGTATTCAAGGGAAAGCGTTTGAGATAAGCCAGCGAAGAATAGCCGGTACCAAAATCGTCAATGCTGATACTGAGTCCAAGGGAGCGTAACTCATTCAGCATGCGAATATTTTGGTCTACATTCTTCATCGCAATGCCTTCGGTTATCTCAAGAGTCAGCGAATTCGGAGAGATACCGGTCTCACGAATGAGACCACCCACCATATCAGGCACGTTATTCTCAAACTGTCTGGCAGACAGGTTCACAGCGACGCGAAACCCAGTAATATCGTGTTGATTCCAGCAGCTAATCTGTTCGCATACTGTGCGTAGGACATACTCACCTAGCGGCAGTATCAATCCAGTCCTCTCAGCAATCGGAATGAATTCTGCAGGTGAGATAAGACCCTCTGTAGGGTGAGGCCAACGGACCAACGCTTCCATACTGACCAATCTTTCCGTCTGCACGTCTACAATCGGTTGATAGTAAACCTCGAACACGCCGTCGGTCAGCGCCTGCTGCATGGAACTCTTACGTTTAATAAAACCAAGCGCGTTTTTGTACATTTCATCATCAAAAATGATGTGGGCGCCCTTTGCATCAGCCTTGGCCCGGTGCAACGCGGTATCTGCATCCCGCATAAGTTCACTGGCCGTTGAGCCTTCGCGATGTAGAACAATGCCGCAACTCGCCGAGAAGTCGACAACATCCTCATCGAGATCAATCGGTGTTGAGATCACCTTCTGAATTCTCTGGCAGGCCTCAATTGCTCCCGCCGCAGAGTCCACCGGATCAAGTAACACAGCAAAGATATCGGAGCCAAATCTCGAAACAGTATCGTCCGGACGAACTGTCTGTTCAATTCTGGTTCCCACTACCTTGAGCAATCGATCACCATGATGGTGACCAAACCCTTCGTTGATCGTACTAAAGCCGTCTAGATCAACGAAAACCACCGCAAAATGTTCACCGGCGCCCCTCTCGCGCCGAGTGATGGCACGTTCCAATCGATCAATGAATAACGACCGGTTGGCGAGCCCTGTCAGTTCATCGAAAAACGCCGTGTGGCGAATTTTTTCTTCAAACGATATTTGTCGTGTGATGTCGCGAAAGGTAATGACCACTAGTTCATCACCTCCGCTTTGAACAACGTTTGTAGAAATTTCGATAGGTAGCTGACCCTCATCCTTACGCACAAGTCGCTGCCGCTGATTTACGACAGCAATGCCTGCTGATAGTGTTCCAGTATCAAATTGCTCGCCAACTTCATCAAAAGGTTGAAGCTGCATAACCCGCGAAAGGCTGGCAAGTTCGGCGTGTTCCTTGCACCAACCGGTGATTTTTTCAGCCATGGGATTAAAGAGACAGATCTTGCCTTCTAGATCTGTGACGATGACTCCATCACTAATACTGGTAAGCGTTGCATCCAGGCGACGTTTAGCATTCGACAGATCTTTCTCTACCTGGTGTTTGTAGAACGCTATTTCGATATTGATTTCTAACTCACGGTTGTCGAATGGTTTCAACACATAGCCGTATGGCGTGCTCACCTTCGCCCGGTCGAGGGTTTCCTGATTCGAATAGGCAGTACAAAAGATCACGGGGACATCGTAAGTTTCTCGAATCGTAATAGCGGCATCGACACCATCAATATCGTCCTGCAAATGAATATCCATCAGGATCAGATCAGGACGTAAAGTTAACGCCTTTTCAATTGCCTCCGCACCCTTACCCGCGGTACCTACTACTTCATAGCCCATGCGAGTGAGCCGCGACTTAATGTCGCGGGCGACAAGCACTTCGTCTTCAACGACTAACAGCGACTTAGTCATGCTTCTCTTTCCTAGGGAAGGCTATCTCGAAATGAGCCCCATCCTTACTTTCAAAATTTAGACAACCATCAATTTGCTGGGTCAGGATCGTGACGATTTCCATACCCATAGAAGTTGTAGAATCAACCGAAAAATCTCCCGGAAGCCCCATCCCATTGTCACCAATCTGCAGTACATACTGACATCCAACGCTCATGAAACGCACGTAAATCTGTCCTCTCCCTTCACTGCCCTTGAAGGCATGTTTTAGAGAGTTGGAGATCAGCTCGTTTATAATCAAACCGCAGGGCACGGCAGTCTCGATATCGAGCGCAACGTTATCTACCTGAATATCAAGAGACACAATGACACTCGGCGCGGAATAGAAGCGATGCAGACTGTTAGCCAACATGTTGATGTAGTCTTCGAAGTCAATTTCGAGCAGGTTATCCGATTGGTACAAATTCTCGTGAATTAGAGCCATAGACTTGATACGTTGCTGACTTTCGCCAAGGAGCTCGGTGAAGACATCATCGGCGACGGTTTCTGCCTGAATATTGAGTAGACTAGAAATCACCTGCATGTTGTTCTTGACCCGATGGTGAACCTCCTTTAATAAAAATTCCTTTTCTTTGAGGGAGTTTGCAAGTTCACGTTGCACCGCTTTGTTCTCAGATATTTCATACTTTAGCGCCGTGGTCCTTTCATCCACTAACGCCTGCAGGTTCATTCGGTGCCCTTCGAGTTCCGTCTCCACTTTCTTACGATCGGTAACATCACGGGCGATACTTACAAAGGCCGTTTCATTATCGTTGTCGTCATGAACCCCCGCGATCGTAATCTCTGTTGTGACATGCTCGGCTCCACGACGTGATTTGACCTCTCCATGCCAACGACCGTTTTGACGTAGCCCAACTTTCGCCAAACTGGCGTCTGCTGGGTCCGAGAACAGCAGCGACATGATCGATCTACCGACAGCGTGAGTGGGTGATAAGCCCAGAATGTTTTCAATAGCGTTGTTGGAATACATTAGATTTTTATTCGCATCAGCAATCAGGACACAATCTGTTGCTTCTTCAAGGGACTCGATGTAAAGCTGGAGTCGATCACTGTAGCGTTTTTCTGCTTCACGGCGAAGTCGCGCTTCGTTGGCCATCAACCCCTGGTACAACAGAATCACCGCAACAAAGATGTAAATAACATAAGCCCACCAGGTCGCCCAAATGGGGGAATCAACTTCCAGTTGGATAGATGTTCCAGAACGATTCCAAAGACCATCATTATTGGAACCCTGAAGTAAAAATCTATACTGTCCTGCGTCCAGGTTGGTGTACGTTACTTGATGTGAATCATTTGCCTCAATCCAATTTTGATTAAAGCCTTCAAGCTTGTAACGGAACCGGTTCTTCTGCGGCGCCGTAAAATCCATGACGGCAAATTCGAAACCGATAACAGAATCGTCGTGATTTAACTCGATGGCGTTACTCACATAAACCGGATCAGCCAGTGAGACCGGCTGATTGAACTTTGAAAATTGTGTAATTCGCACAGGAGGTACGTAGCTATTACCCTGAATTCTGCTCGGATCAAAGGCATTGAAGCCATTGTTGCCACCAAACAAAAATGACCCATCTGATAGTTCCAGAAAAGCTCCACTGTTGAAGTCATCATTCTGCAACCCATGAGTAGAATCATAAATCTGCACCCTGCCGTTGGTCGGATCGAGTACCGACAAACCTTTGCCGCCGCTAATCCAAATTTTGCCCTGCTCGTCAGCTAGCATGCCATAGACAATATCGCTGGCGAGACCAGCTGAGCGGGTGTAACGCTTGAAAGAATTTGATTGGGCGTTAAAACGATTCATACCTCGATCCCGCGTGCCCGCCCAGATCACGCCTTTTTCATTCAATAGTGAAATGACATTGTCGCTAGAAAGCGAACTATCATCCTCAATATCATGCCTTAGAATTTCCGTCGCGCCTGTGACGGGATCGAGTATTACGATACCGCCTCCATCTGTCGCGACCCACATCCTCCCATCGTCTGCTTCCACAATGTCAACAGTTTTGAGTTCGGAGAACTGACCACTCTCTGGTCCATTCGGAAAGCGCTCAAACTGTCCTTCACCGAGATAACGATTAACACCGCGGCCATAAGTCGTGATCCAAACATGATTCCGACTATCAACAAAGATACTACTGATGGCATTCGAACTCACAGAGGTTAAATCATTGGGATCGTGTTGCATCACGGAAATTAAAGTATTATTTTTTAGCAGGTTGATGCCGCCAGTCATCGTGCCGACCCACAGTAGGCCTTCATGTTGACCGAGCGACATGATTTTATCGTCAGTAAGACCGATGTCTTTCGCTGGAAGGTGAACAAACTCCGTCCTCGAAGCATCCCACTTGTTCAAACCGTTAAATGTACCAATCCAAACGTCATCGGCATCGCCTTCGGCAAAAGATGCGATTGCGTTGCTTGCCAAGCCTTGTCCTGATCTGCCCTGGCTGAATCTCGAAAAGGAATTAGTGACCGCATTAAACTTGCTCACACCATTGAAGGTGCCCACCCAAATCACACCACCCTGATCTTGAAACAGCTCAATCACTGTGTCATCGCCTAGGCTATGGACATCGGTCTGATCGTTTCGATATCGGGTGAAACGTTCGGTTACAGGATCGTAAAGATTCAATCCACCATCACTGCCGACCCAAATATCACCGCTGGCATCCAATAACATACTGCGAACGCCGTTCGACGCTAAGCTGCTATCGTCGTCCTTGTCAAAAGTAAATGATTTGAGCGTACCCTCGCCGGGTCGATAGACTGTAATACCGCCATTGGTTGTTGATACCCACAAGTTACCTGCCGCATCTTCCATGATATCGCGGACATAACGATCTCGAAGTTCGATGTCGTTAACTGGTGCAAAAGCGTCGGTGGCTAGATCAAGTCGATATAAACCATTTGCTTCTGTTCCTACCCAGACAATACCGCGACTATCTTCGAAGACACGTCGCACACTTCGGCGCCCGATACCATTGTCTTGATCGTAGTGCTGAAAACGCCCATCGCGATATCGCGCCGTCAATCCCGTACTCGTGCCGATCCACAAAGTGCCTCGGCTGTCTTCAAACAAGGTGTAAACACTATTTTTTCGGCCTGCTGGTGTGTCATCGAGGACGAACGCTTCGAAGCTCTTACTGGCAGGGTTAAAACGGTTTAGCCCAGCATCGGTGCCAATCCAAATATCGCCATTTTTATCGCACAAAATGGCCCACACTGAGTGGTGAGAAATCGAGTCCGGTTGGTCATCAAGGTGATAAAAGGTTTCGAAGTTGTAGCCGTCGAATCGATTCAAGCCTTCTTGGGATCCAATCCAAATAAAACCATATCGGTCCTGCGTGATCGCAGTGACCGCAGCATGAGATAAACCATCACCAGTCGTAAGCCGATCAAAGATGACATTCCTTTGATCGGCCAGTTTCGATTCTGGGAAAACCGGCAACGATATAAAAATCAATAGTACTACAATCACAGACGACAGCCAGTGAACACTCCTCCTAGAAGAGAGGTTCACCGATTGACTATGCTGATGAAAGTTGTCGGTCACAGTGTTATTCCTGAGACACCCACTTGTTGACGCTCATGTTCGACAGATTCCATATGTACCCTTCACCCTCTGCGCTCGCAAGATTCCAAATATAGCCTGCGCTTTCTGGGTTTGAAAGATTCCAGATGT
>JBLHQQ010000030.1:0-15784 GCA_047625245.1 Candidatus Azotimanducaceae bacterium | reverse complement strand
GGTGATATTGCGAAAAAGATAATTCGAAATGGTGTCCACGGCATAAATGGGGGATGCCATGAGGAAAAGAATGGGTAGAGACAGTAGTCTGATTCGATATCTCATCTGTTTTTATCACCTGTTAGAGCGGAAATTTCTGTATGACTCGATAATTCTCGGTTGCGATTAATGCCCCATCTTCCATGCGGGGACGAAAGCGGGTTCTACGCACAACGTCTCGCATCAGGCGTTGCAATTTTGTGAGTGCGGCATCATTGATGGTTTTAATGTTTTGGGTTCGTCCTCGGGCGTCAACGTCGAAGACGAGTTCGACTTCGACGGTGTTGAGTAGTTCGTCTCGATGAAACCGGGTCGGCAGAACTTGAAGGAGCTGTTTATGTAGGAACATAAACGGTTTTCCGATCGTGCGCATGGCGTCGTCTTGTTCGTAGTCCCGGCTAATGGATCTATCAAGGATTCTGACGTTGTAGTCACTGTCGTCCTCAGTCACAAAAAACTCCTGGGGCGGCAGGGACTCCTCTAGTATCAGTTCATTTTGACTGATCTGACGATACCCGCGACGTCCAAAGGTATCTTGATCAAGCCGTAGGATTCTTGTTTTACCAACACTTTGCTCGTTCAATGGTCGTGAAAGTGCAATTCGCCTCGGTTCACCGAAGGTTTCCTGTCGCGCTATAGGTGACATAGCTGACCATGCCTTCTCATAGTACAAGGCAGCTTGATCGTCCTTACCAGATATGGTGTAAGCGTCGGCAACGTCAACGTAGGTTGAAGCCTTCAGTTCAGAGCTGATTTCGGAATTGTTTTCAATGAGGGTCAAAGCCTGCTCCATAATGCGGGTACTGCAACAGACTCTTTGTAGCCTTTTGAGTTTGGCAAGCTGTTGCAAATACGGCAGTTGCTCGATTGAGCCAAGGCCGAAATGTTGCTCAATGATGTTGATGCCCTGTTCGGTGAGCTTTCTTGCTCGTTGCAGTTGCCCTGTTTGAGCGTACCAGCCCGCTAACTTATCTATGGCTGGCAGCCGTTCCAGGCCATTTTCTTCTGCAGCGTGTGTGGCGACGTAATAGGCAAAGCGTTGTTGTTTGTCAGCTAACATCGGCTTGCCCTGAGCCAAATGGATTCTGGTCATCAATTCCACACCCTCAAGCTGCCGTTCGGCGTGGACGCCTTCGTGTCGGTGGCTCAGATGCTGTGCACGGCGGATGGATTCAGTGGCTGCGTCATAGTCTTTGAGCTGGTATTGGGATCTTGCCAGCGCCATGAGTGGTTCTATAAGGTCCGCATCATATGCGCCCAGATCTTCTTCAACACCGACTATTTCGTCCTGATACTGGGACACTGATTCGGCGTGTTCAATATCCTGTTCTAATGCCGACCCTAATAGCTCTGCCTGGACCGGCAGGGCGAGTAAGGACGCGAGAATCAGGAATGTTAAAAGCAAGCGAGTTCCATACATGGTAGTGGCAATGAAGCCGTTAGATAAACATAGATCTGTCTGATGAGTATATGTTTCCGGAATAAAACTTCTTTTTCCACTTCAACAGAACCTTTTGTCGGAAAATTTGGTCTAATCCAATAGGATTACGTAGGTTTTCCCATTAGGGTGCTCTTTTACCTGAAGGAGTTCATCTTGTTCCTGAAAGGGTTCTTCTTGTTCCTGAAAGGGTTCTGGCATTTGAAGCTGAAGGCAGAAACGTGTTTATGATGATGGTTATGAATATTCGTCAGTCCCTACAAGTGTGTTTCACCGCGCTGCTGCTCTGTGCGGCCCTCGGTGCCGAGGCAGTTTCCCTAGAAGAGGAGATCAAACTGGGTCAGGAAGAGCATCGTAAGATGATTGCCCAGTTTGGTGTATACCGTGACAAGGACCTGCAGGCCTACGTGGATATGGTTGGGCAGAGGGTTGCGAAAGAGAGCAATCGGCCAGAACTCGAATATACCTTCACGATATTAAACGATGAGATGATCAATGCGCTCGCATTGCCCGGCGGCTTTGTTTACGTCACTAGGGGCATCCTCACCAATATGAATTCAGAGTCGGAGCTAGCCGCGGTGCTCGGCCATGAGATCGCTCATGTGACAGAGAAGCATGCTTTCAAGAGTCAGAACCGAGGCAAGGCAATGTCGGTGCTTTCTACGGTGGCAGCGATCGCGACCCAAAATGGTGCGGTTGCGGAGATTGGCAACTTGTTTGGCGGCGTTTTGATTAAAGGCTACGGTCGCGAGCTCGAATTAGAGGCGGACCGGGTTGGTGCTGAGTATATGGCCAAGGCGGGCTATTCCCCCGACGCTATGCTGAAGACCATCGAAATGTTGAAAAACAAAGACCGAATCGAAATTGAGCAGGCCCGGCTGGAGAAGCGTCAGCCTGCGGTCTACCACGGTATATTGTCGACCCACCCTGATTCGGACACACGTTATCGTGAAGCCATTGAAGCGTCGATGGCGCTGATCGAAAACTATGATGAATTTATTAAGGCGGACGAATTCCTCGAGAAGTTAAACGGCATGGACTATGGCAATGTGCGGCAGTCTGGCGTTGTTAGGAAACGCACATTTTATCATCCTAAGATTGGTATCAAACTTAACTTCCCTGAAAACTGGCGACTGGAATCAACTAAAGCGGGTGTGCAGATGGTATCCCAGACCGGGGATGCGTTATTCGCATTGAATACTGCGCTCATCAAGGGCGGGCAAACAGCTAAGGAATATGCAGAGGACGTCATGAAGTTGGACATTCGTGAGGGACGGGAGGTCACCATCGCCCATCTTGAAGGTTACCTTGGAATAGCGAACCGCGCGGACTCACCCTATGGTCGTAGACCGGTTCGGTTTGCGATTCTGCAAAATAAGCGTCGGCGCATTCAGTACATACTGACTGGTGCGGGTAAACACGATTTGCATCGAATCGCTAACGATCGAGAATTTATCGCCACAATATTTAGCTTCGATAAGATGACTGCGGAGGATCGGCAGGCTGCAACGGCGCCTAAAGTGCAAATTCTTAGAGCAGAAGAAGGTACCACGATGGAAGCCCTAGCCGCGCGATCACCTATTACCAACTATGCTCTCGATACACTTCGGGTCATGAACGGCCTGTACCCCCACGGTCAACCCGAACCAGGGCAGCTGATCAAAGTGATCGATTAAGGTCTTAAAAGTTCAGGCCGAGTAAGTCTTCATGGCTTTTGAGCTGTTGCGCATTTGATACCACAGGAAATCGCCCCCTGGCGATAAAATGCGTAACACCCAACGTTTCGATATATTCATTGAGGCGATCTTTTACGTAGGACGCATCGCCAATAATGGTCCAATCATCAATCGATGCGCCTGATGCTCGCATAGCATGAGGCAGACCGTCGTCCATTGCCGTTTTCAGTTCGCGAACCAAATTTGAATTAGAACTAATAAAGATACTGCGCATGACGGGGACTGTCTTTACCGGTGAAATGCCAGCGTCTGCCACCGCCTGATTAAATTGTTGGTAGTTTGCCTCTAAGGTCTGCAGAGTCTCGATGGGTGAGGCGAGATATGGTGTGCCCATGCTACCCGCCTGTTTCAGGGCGAGTGGTCCAAATGCGGCCATCCATAGTTCCGGATGAGGCCTTTGAAATGGTAGCGGCGCCAGGGTCACCGGTGAGTCGTCGATCATGACAATCGGTTCTCCTGCCCAGGCTGCTAACATCAAATCAAGGTTTTCCTGGAACCGCTTCCGCTTTTCTTTGGTTGGCAGATCAAAGGCCTTGAACATGGCCGGTTGTACGCCACGGCCTAAACCCAAAATTAACCGCCCCTCCGATAGCTGGTCCAGAACGGCGACTTCCTCAGCGGCCTGAAGCGGTTGGCGAATCGTAATTAGATAGGATGTGGTGCCGAGTTTGATTCGTCTGGTTCGCGATGCCACTGCAGCGAGTAGAGTTAGAGGAGACGGAATGGAACGCTGATCGCCAAAGTGATTTTCTGGCAGCCAAAAGGAATGGAATCCCATTTTTTCCGCCAGTTCGGCCTGTTCAGCAAGATGGCTTGCGACAATGTTGTCTCCGAGAGACCAGGGTGTTACTGCGAATTCTGTCATTAAGTGAGGTAAGCACATTTCTAGCTCTGGGCAAAGCTCATCATCACATTCTGCTGGTACGAAATGCCTTTTGTTTTCAATCGAGTCGAATGCTTTTCGCTAAAACGCGCTTCCGTGGAGAATTTTCAGCTTTCACAGCGCTTCTTGGTTCTTGCTTGTGGCAGAATGCTTGGATCAAATTATTTTAGTTGGAGAACGCCACGTGAATCCTAATACCCCAGTGCTGGTTGGTGTGAGCCAGATTTTGCAGCGGATCGATGATCCATTGGCAGGCAAAGAGCCCGTCGCCATGATGTTAGATGCTATTCACGAAGCGGCTGCAGACACAGGTAACGCTTTGATCATCAAAGAAGTAGATTCTATTCGCGTGATCCGTGGTATCTGGCGCTATAAACAACCGGCGCAATACCTCGTTGATTCACTTGGGCTTTCTAACGTCGAAACAATGGGCACGCCTTTTGGCGGCAATATGGTGCAGTCCTGCGTGAATCGTACTGCTCTGGATATTCTGAGTGGTGACCGATCAGTTGTGATTATTACCGGTGCAGAAAACGGTAACAGCCAGGCGAAGGCGCGCAAAGCGGGCGTCGAAATTCCCTATCTTGATTTGCCGGGAAAATATGATGCGATGCTGGAAGAAGAGGTGCCGATGTCTTCAGAAGGAGAGATCGCTGTGGGTATTCGCGCGCCGATTCAGATTTACCCAATAATTGAGAACGCCATACGCCATCAACGGGGAGAGTCGATCGCGGATCATGCTAAACGTATTTCAGAACTCTGGGCAGGCTTCAGCCAGGTTGCGAAAGACAATCCAACGGCGTGGCTCCGGGAGCCTGTTGATGCTGAAACAATTCGCACGTCAGGACCAAAAAACCGCATGGTAAGCTTTCCTTATCCTAAGTTGATGAACTCCAATAATGCTGTCGATATGTCCTCGGCGCTGATCATGTGTTCTGTAGAGAAGGCGAAATCACTCGGCATTGCTGAAGAAAAATGGGTTTACCCTTTAGCCGGTACTGATGCCCATGATCACTATTTTATCTCAAATCGAGAAAACCTACATTCTTCACCTGCTATTCGCATCGCCGGGAAAAAAGCACTGGAGCTCGCGGGTATGTCGGTCTCTGATATCGATTTGTTGGATGTGTATAGCTGTTTCCCCTCCGCTGTACAGGTCGCGATTAATGAATTGGGGCTCGATGCCTCCAAACCACTCACGGTTACAGGAGGGCTAACCTTTGGCGGTGGACCTCTCAACAATTACGTGATGCATAGTATTGCGAAAATGGTCGAGTTGTTAAGGGCCGGAAAAACAGGTGCAGGTAAATCTCAGCGAGGCATGATCACTGCGAATGGCGGTTACTTGACCAAGCATGCCTTTGGTATTTATTCCGACCAGCCTTTGCAGGAATTTGCCTATCAAAATGTTCAGGCAGAAGTTGATGCGACACCAAAGGTCGAAGTGGTGGAGCAATATGAGGGTGAGGTTACCATCGAATCCTACACGGTCATGTATGGCCCTAATGGACCAGCCGTTGGCCATGCCGCCTGTCGCCTGCAAGATGGACGTCGCACCTGGGCCAATACGCAAGACCCTGAGGTTGTGCAGGCCATGACTGAGTCAGAATTCTGCGGTAGGTCGGCATCGGTGAAAGACAATGTGCTGCAGGTTTCGATCGGATGAATGGCTATTTGAAAAAAATGGGCTATAGCCCGGAAGACCGGGTTCTGATTACCCATATTGACGATATTGGTTTTAGCCATGCCGCTAATGAAGGATCTTTTGCCTGCCTGGATGTCGGTGCGGCATCTTGCGGGTCGATCATGACTGCAGCGCCCTGGTTTATGGAAGCGGCTGATCGTGTTCGCGACAATCCAGCCTATGATGTCGGCGTACACCTAACCTTTACCTGCGAATATCCCTATTATCGTTGGCCGGCAGTCAGTACCAGAGACCCAGCCTCGGGGCTACTTGATGCTGAGGGGTACCTTTGGAAGACCCGGGAGGATGCCGTTCGCCATGTTCAGGTTGATGCCGCCGAAGCTGAAATGCGTGCTCAGATCGAACTCGCATTGGAGACAGGTATCGAAATTACCCATATTGATACGCATATGGGTAGTGTCGTCCACCCCAAGTTTTTGAGTATCTATTTGTCCCTAGCGACCGAATATGGAGTGCCTGCTTTTCTGCCGAATATCACTCGGGATCGTCTTCGAGAATTAGATCGAGTGGATCAGCATGACGATTATTTAGCAGTATTGGAGCAGATAGACAGTAATGCGGTGCCCACTTTGGATGAGATCATTATAGATACGCTGCTGCCCATTGAGGATAAAGCAGAGTTCTATCGGAATCATATTCGAAGCATTCAACCAGGTTTAACTCATCTGTTGTTCCACCCTGCGAAAATGGGTGAGGAATTGACGGCTATCGACAAAAAAGCCAGCGCTTCCCGCCACGCGGACTACCTCGCCTACACCGATCCAACTCTTAAGCAATTCATACTAGACCAGGGTATTCACCTCATTGGCTACCGTGAACTGAAACATCATCTTGCTCGATAGTCGAGGCAAAATCTTAGCGCCAGCTCCGATCAAAGCGGACCTGGACTTCCTCCGTGCGCAGTTTTCGTTGGCTAATAGACGCCCCGAAATCCGTAACCCCCATCTGGAGTCGGTTGTTTCAGCATCGACAAAGTCCACCGCGAAACCGAGTTCAGTCCTGATTATCGCGACCCGTGAACGAACCCCTCGAGTGATGCTCACCAAGCGACAATCTGGCATTCGGTTTGGTGGCCACCTTTGCTTTCCTGGCGGCCGTGCTGAAGACCGCGAAACCGTGATTCAAACAGCTCTGCGAGAGTCTGAAGAGGAGATTGGCTTACCGGCGAATGAAGTGGAGGTGTTGGGTAGTTTTGGTCACTACTTTAGCCAGGCTGGATACCGGATTGACCCGGTGGTTGGCATTGTCGATCCGGCCTTTAACTACCAACCAGATGCATCAGAGGTGGCGTCAATTCACTGGATTGGACTTCAGGAGATGTTAGATCCGAAAAGCTACAAGCTCACCAGAATGGGACAGGATCGGGCTTACTTTGGGTTTGATAATGATGAAATCCATATTGGCGGACCGACTGTATCGCTGATGATTGGACTTCTGGAGTGGCTTGCGCAGAACATTAAAGCAGAACTAGAGTAAGGGCCTAGTGTTCGTGATGGCAGTCATTGTGCCGGCAAATACGGTAATTTTGAATATGAGCTCCGGCGAGGATGAGTCCGCCAAGTGATGTAACGATACGTTCGCCCGTCATACCGAACCAATCGTGGCCAAAGAAGGCAGTTATCGCCAGGACCACGAGACCCACCGAGCCTAAAACCATTGTTAAGGGATCTTTATGTTTTCGGCAGCCAATGGTGAGAGCAATCACACTTACTGGCAAGATCAACACAAGCATGAGTATGTGGAATACCTGCTCGTCGAGGAAGGCGCCCTGGGTGATAGGTGCCAGAGTCAATAAAAATGGCAGTGCCAGACAATGCAGCATACAAATGCTGCTGAGGACGACGGCAACTCGGTCTAGTAGAGAGCGTTTTGAATCACTGGGCATGTCGTCGTATCTTCATATTAATATCGCTAAATCTGAACAATTTTCTGTAAACTGTTTCGAAATCAGGCAAACCTCAAAGGAGCCGCATATTATCCGCTCCAGCAATCAAAATACAGGGTTTAAGACCCTGTTAACTATTCTATAATCGCAACAATTCCAACCGGTGACGAAGAAAGCCATGCCAAAGAGTCCAATATTTAGCCAGCTATTTGCTCGCTCTCCCATTTCTCCTATCCAGGAACATATGAAGGTTGCGTTGGCGACTGCCGCAGAACTGCCGGGTTTCATGGAAGCCGTTTTTGCAGAAGATTGGGACAAGGCTAAAGAATTCCACGAACGAATTTCTGCTCTTGAGACAGAGGCCGATGTGATCAAACGTCATGTCCGCTCTAACTTGCCACGCAGTCTTTTCATGCCAGTGTCTCGTTCGGATTTACTAGAACTCGTGAAAACTCAGGACAAAATTCCGAATCGTACTCAGGATGTCGCAGGCTTGTGCATGGGACGGCGTATGGTTTTCCCCGATGTTGTGAAGCCGTCAATGCGTGAGTTTATTGAAAGTACCAATGCAACCGTCAGTGCTGCCGGCAAAGCATTGGCAGAGCTCAATGAATTGCTTGAAAGCGGGTTTAGCGGTCGTGAGATCGACTTGATCGAGCAGATGATCGTCGAACTGAATACGGCCGAACACAACACGGATAAACGTCAAAGCGAGGTTCAGCAAGTTCTTTTTAAGGTGGAGCAAGATATGAAGCCACTTGATGTCATGTTTATGTATCGACTGGTTGAGTCTCTCGGCGATATCGCTGACTACGCTCAGTCCGTTGGTAGCAAAATGCTTTACCTAATCGCCAAATAGCTCGGAAGAATAAAAATATGGGTGTAATAGAAGACTACGGCAGCATTCTGCTGCTACTGGCAATTCTCTTTGGCTTCTTCATGGCCTGGGGTGTGGGTGCCAACGACGTTGCTAATGCGATGGGTACATCGGTTGGTTCAAAGGCTATCACCATCAAACAAGCGATCCTGATCGCAATGATATTTGAATTTGCAGGCGCATATCTGGCTGGGGGAGAGGTGACCTCAACCATCCGCAAGGGAATTATTGACCCGGCTGTGATTGAGGGCTCACCAGAACTTCTGGTGTACGGCATGATGTCGGCACTGCTGGCAGCCGGTATCTGGCTGCTCGTTGCAACGATGTTGGGTTGGCCCGTATCAACAACGCACACTATTGTTGGTGCCATTGTTGGATTCGCTGCGGTAGGTATTTCTGTTGATGCCGTTGCCTGGGGCAAGGTGGGTTCCATCGTGTCCTCCTGGGTCGTCTCGCCATTGCTTGCGGGTTCAATGTCCTTTCTTTTGTATATGAGTGTGCGGCGATTTATTTTTGGTTCCAAAGATCCATACCTCGCGGCTAAACGGCTGGTACCTGTCTATATGTTCATGGTCGGATTTGTTGTGTCGATGGTGACCATGGTCAAGGGTTTAAAGCACGTTGGGCTGGATGTTAGTTTCGAGGAAGCATTGCTTTATGCCTCGGGCGTTTCGCTCTTTCTTACAGCCATTGGGTCGTTGGCTTTGACTCGCATCAAACGCGTATCAGAGTCCGAGCAACACAATATTGTGACCGTTGAGCGAATCTTTGGTGTGCTGATGATTTTTACGGCTTGTTCGATGGCCTTCGCCCATGGATCAAATGATGTAGCGAATGCCATCGGTCCGCTTGCGGCAATTAATGGCATTATTGAATCTGGAGGTATCGTCGGGCAAGAATCCGCGATGCCAAGCTGGATCCTCTTCCTCGGCGGCGCAGGTATTGTTGTGGGCCTGGCGACTTATGGTTATAAGGTCATTAGAACAATCGGTACACAAATTACGGAACTGACGCCCAGTAGTGGTTTTGCTGCAGAACTTGCTGCGGCAACCACCGTGGTGCTGGCTTCGGGTTACAGTTTGCCTGTTTCAACGACTCATACGTTAGTCGGTGGCGTGCTTGGAGTTGGCTTGGCTCGTGGTATTGCGGCGCTCAACCTTCGAGTAGTGGGCACAATTTTTGTGTCCTGGCTAGTGACCTTGCCCGCTGGCGCATTATTGTCCATTATCTTCTTCTTCTTTTTCAAATGGATATTTGGCACCGGTTAATCACTCCGGAGCGCCGGGGAGGTTCACATAGTAAGTCAACAGATCGATAACACTAGTTTCAACAACAAGAGTTTTGAGAATCAGATCACAGTGGTCACCGGCGGTGCCGGTGCCCTCGGTCGAGCCGTTGTTGAGTGGTTCACCGAAAGGGGCGCCAGGGTTGCAGTGCTGGACTATAGCGATGATCTTCTTTCAGCTGCGTTTCCGTCTCCCTCTGTGCAACATGCCTACATTACCTGCGATCTAACTGACCGAGATTCCACTGCCGAGGCGATCAGCCGGGTGGTACGTGAATTTGGTAGCGTTGATATCCTGGCTAATATTGCTGGTGGGTTCATGATGGGCGACCCAGTTCATGCGACATCAGACAAAACGTGGGATTTCCTGTTTGACCTTAATACACGCTCGGTGCTGAATACCGCAGCGGCTGTTGTGCCAATCATGCTAGAAAAAGGTTCGGGTAAAGTTGTTAATGTCTCTGCCCGTGCGGGCCTTGCTGGCGCTGCAGCAATGGGCACCTACACGGCGTCTAAAGCCGCTGTTATGCGATTAACCGAAAGTATGGCGCTGGAACTCAGAGAGCAGGGCGTCAATGTCAACGCTGTGATGCCAAGTTTGATTGATACGCCAAGAAATCGAGCTGACATGCCGGATGCCGACCATTCCAAGTGGGTTAGACCTGCCGATATTGCTGAGGTGATTGGGTACCTGGCATCACCAGCCGCCTGCGCGGTGCACGGTGCCTGCGTTCCGGTTGATGGCTTAAGTTGATAACAACTTATAACAAAAATTAGAAGGGGAAAATTTTGGAAGACTGGATTCTGTATGAAGTGAGCGGTGGGGTTGCTACCGTTACAATTAATCGCCCAGAAAAACGTAACGCAATGACCTACAAGATGCTCGGTGAATTTATCGAGACGATGGCAAAGGCAAGCGATGACCCTGAGGCCAAGGTTGTGATTCTAACGGGAACACCGGGTTCTTTTTGTGCAGGAACAGATCTTGCGGATCTGGCCACCATACCAGGTTCGACCAGGGGCTTGCGAGGTAGCGCGGAAGAGAAGGGTCGTTGGTGGCCGATTGTGTCATGTCAGAAGCCGGTGATAGCGGCCATCGATGGTCCAGCTGTTGGAATGGGGGCTGAATTCACATCTCAATGTGATATCCGTATCGCATCGACCAGAGCACGATTCGCTTGGAACTTTGCCCATCGTGGGCTTGTGCCTGATACCGGTGCTGGGAGCTGGTTGTTACCCAAGTTAATTGGTACGTCACAGGCATTCTGGTTACTTTATTCGGGTGAATTTATTGATGCCGAAAAAGCACTATCAATGGGTTATGTAAATGCGGTGGTTGAACCTGAAGAGGTTCTGGTAAAAGCCAGAGAAATGGCGGAGGTCATATTGCAGGGGTCACCTTTTTCCCACCAACGAATCAAATCTTTAGTGTATGAAGGTCTTGGAAATACGGTGGACGAGCACATGGTGAATCACACAACCGCTTTGGCGGAATGCTTTAAGTCTTCAGATCACGCAGAAGGTGTGGCCTCATTCCTTGAACGTCGCCCAGCAAATTTTACGGGTAAATAGCCGCAGTGACCAAAATCAAACCCTGGCCTCGAAGCTCATTTCGTAATCTGGCCGAGTGCCGAATTTTTAATCTACATGAATCGACCTGTCGTTCGCCGGAAACCGGTGATGAGCACCAGTTCTATTTTATCGAAACCGCGGACTGGGTGAATATTGTCCCCATCACCGACAATAATGAAGTGGTGTTGATCAAGCAGTTTCGTCATGGCAATCAGCAGATTACCATCGAGATTCCTGGCGGTATGGTAGACCCTGGGGAAGAGCCAGCTGATTCTGCCATTCGTGAATGTCTTGAGGAGACGGGTTATAGCTGTGGTGAGGTGCAATCGTTAGGAGTGATAGCGCCGAACCCCGCCGTCTTTGATAATAGCGTGCATTGCTACTGGGCCAAAGGTGCTAAGCCTGCACAGGACATCCAGAATACTGCAACGGAGAAGACCGAGCTGATGCTAGTACCGCTTTCTGAGATCCCCGATATGTTGCTGAAGGGGGACATTGACCATGCGTTGGTCGTGGCGACACTATGGCGATTGCTTTACCTTTTAAAGGACAACCCCCATCGGCGGCTACTATGACGCTTTTACCGACCTCCTCAATTTCAATATCTCCGGAACTGTCGCGCTCTACAACGATCGAACCGCTGATGTCGCTGACATCTATGTCGCCAGAACTATCCTCTATGGATAGCTCACCCGCATGTCCTCTAATGGTAATGTCGCCGGAGGAGTCTCCGCTCGAATCTCTGATCAAATTCACTAGAGAGGCTGGTACTTCAAGGTACAGATCGATATGGGCATAATCGGCGTTTCATCAGAACAGGCAACGCCTTCAATTTTGATCTGATCGACCTCTCCGGCTTCGATATGGAGATCGCCCGCCAGAGCATTCAAGCGCAGTTCCATGAAAGACGCGGCTGGAAACGTCAGATTAATGTCTTTTGTTCTTCACAGCGTTCAGTTAGTACTGCCTGACTTAGAAGCAGACTAGTCAGAATAAGGAGAAATGTTGGCATCGTCGATGCTCGTTTCTTTGATCAGGTGTTAGTGGGATGCAGGTGATTGGAAATTGGTTTAAAGACCTAGCGGTTTGGTGTGTGCTATCTGTTCTCTAGGCTCGTTGATTTAGGCGTCGGGGTCTCGAATCACTAGCAGTCTCACGTCAGTCATGTCCTCGATGGCGAATTTTACACCATTGCGACAAGACCTTGGCGCTCGGCTATTGATCCTGAAGAGGGCGTAAGCGTACCCAGCCAGTTTCGATGTTTTCGTCACCCTCGTCATATCCAAGATCTCCCGGCAAAACTAGCTCTCTGTCGGCATTAACTCTGGCTCTTTCGTCTGGCAAAACGGCTTCTGATGCGGCGATGACCGCATCGGCTGACTTAAACCTTGCGAGTGTTTTGATCATTCGCAGAGTTGGGCTCATTAACACCATGTCGCCAGCTTTTTCACGCTCGAGTATTTCCGCCGGTGTGAACCAGGCACAGTGAACGAGTTCGTGATCATCGTGTCTTGGGTTTTGATTGGTCGGCATTCTTGAGACGAAGAACCTGGCGTCAAATCTGCGGGGCGGTCCTTCAGGCGTTACCCATCGCGCGACGTAGTGCATTTGTCCAACGTCGAGTAGTAAATTTTCAGATTCGATGACCTTGAGGAAATTGTCACTCTGCTCATTGACTCGATCGCGATGTTCATCGAACCTCGCTTGATCCTCAGGCGTTTTGATATCCAACGAGACGTGATTGTCTTTGTGGATGGCAAGCAAGACGCCTGCTTCCTCAAACGCTTCACGAATGGCGGCGACATAATAGGCAAGGCCACCCTTGGGCAAACCGAGTAGATGGCTCGCTTCAAGGTCGGAACGATGGGTGGAGTAGGCTTCGAAATAACCGGGTTTGTCAGCGCCATCAACTGCGCCACCTGGAAATACCCACATACCTCCGGCGAACACAGTATTGGCACTGCGTTCCATCATAAAAACCTGCAGATCGGGTTTGTCTTCAACCAGCATGACGGTGGCAGCGGAGCGTATTGGAACTTCGGATGAATTCATTGGCTTCCTTAAATCAGACGTCACCCTATTAGAGTAGGCCGCCTGAGTACATCCTAGGATTATCTTGACACTGTTAAGTTTAGATGCAAAATGCAAACACTAACAGTGTTAAGACTAGAAATAGACTATTTCAGAAACTATGTCAGAAACTATGTCAGAAGCAAATCGGCGGTGATTAGGTGTGCCAAATAAGGTCGTGGTTGGGGTCATGATCCTGTTGAGTGTGGCGATTGGTTTGTATGCCATTGCCTTTCAGGCGCGATTAGTTGGTAACCCAGTATTTCATATGCATTTCGATGAGATGCCGATTTTTACAGGCATGCATGTCATTGGTGGTGCTGTGGTACTGCTACTCGGCGGATTTCAGTTTGTCGAGAGCCTACGACGCAGCTATCCCCGGCTCCATCGGTGGATGGGTCGTAGTTATCTTAGTTTCGTGTTGATCGGCGGAATTGGTGGACTCGTCATGGCGCCTTTCTCTGACGGGGGTCTCGTCGGTCACTTTGGGTTTGGCTTGCTTGCTGTGCTTTTTCTCTTCAGCGGTGCCCAGGCCTATATTGCAATTCGGCGTGGAGATGTCGCGACTCACAAAGTCTGGATGATGAGAAATTACGCAATGGCCTTTGGTGCGGTGACATTGAGGATCTATCTCGGAGTGTTTGGTGCGGTGGGGGTACCGTTCATTGAGTCCTATCCGGTCGTGGCCTGGATTGCCTGGGTGCCTAATCTAATTTTTGTGGAATGGTTTCTGTTAACTCGAGCAGCTAACCGATTAGCGGTTCAAAATTAGCGGCGGGATCAATTGCCTTAACTCTCTGGGACCCCCACGCTATCCTTATGAAAACACGCACTCTAGTTCTTAGTCTAATGCTCGCTGTGTGCTCGCCTTTTGTGGTGGCAGCCGAGCTGAGTCGAATTCTCCTCAACGATGGAACCGAGATTGTTGGTGAACTCGTGAGCCTGCAGAACGGTTCTTATACCTTTCGCTCAAAAACTTTGGGCACATTGAAGGTTTCCGACTAGCAAGTCGCTAGCACCAGTAGTAAGGGTTCCAATCGTTCAGCCACAATCGGGGCCATCGACAGTGCCAAGTCGGCGATTGGCGCTGGTCAAATACGAAGTATTCAGCAACGTTTGTTAGGCAATACCAACACGGTGCAACAGATTTTGCAGTTGCAATCTGACCCGGATATGCAGGCTGTTTTACCCGACCCTGAGGTTATCGCTTTGATTCAGCGCATCGATTTTCAGGGGTTAGCAACACACCCCAAAATCCAGAAACTGATGAACAACCGAAAGGTCCAGTCCATCAGCGGCGTTATCAACTAGGCCTTTGCTAACTTTGTCGCAGCCTTTTTCGTTCTTGCTTTGGGCTTCTTCATAGCCTTTGACTGGGGCTTAGTCTTTAGTTTTGCCTTTGGTTTCAGTTCTGGTTTCAGTTCTGGTTTCGTCTCTATTTTTGTAACCGCCTTCGGTTTCTTCACTGGTTTGCGATTCTTGAGTAAAGGTAGAAGATATCGACCGGTCTCCGATGTTTTGATTTTGGCTATCTCTTCTGGCGTGCCTTCAGCGACAACCTTGCCACCCTTCGGCCCACCATCTGGGCCTACATCGATAATCCAGTCTGCGGTTTTGATCACATCTAGATTGTGTTCTATGACTGTGACGCTATTGCCGGCATCCACCAATCGATTGAGCACGATGAGTAGCTTTCGAACGTCGTCGAAGTGCAGACCGGTGGTGGGCTCATCCAAAATGTAAAATGTTTTACCTGTGGCGACCTTGGAAAGTTCACGGGCCAATTTGATTCGCTGGGCTTCGCCGCCGGATAAGGTGGAGGAGGGTTGGCCCAAATGAAGATAGTCCAGGCCTACATCAACCAGAAGCTTTAGTTTTCCGACAATCTTGGGGTGCTCGGAGAAGTGTCCGACAGCTTCAGCAATCGTCATCTCCAGAATATCGGCAATGGATTTGCCCTGATATTTCACCTCAAGGGTTGCCTCGTTAAAACGGCGACCATCACATTCTTCACACTTAACGAACACGTCAGATAGAAAGTGCATTTCGATCTTGCGGACTCCATCACCCTGACACGCTTCGCAGCGGCCACCTTTGACGTTGAAGGAGAATCTTCCTGGCTTATAGCCGCGCATGCTGGAACCGGGTAACTTTGAGAAGAAGATGCGAATCTCATCAAACACTTTAATGTAGGTAACAGGATTACTCCGTGGAGTCCTACCGATAGGGCGTTGGTCAATGGCCACGACCTTGTCGAGTTGATCAAGGCCGGTGATTCGATCGTGTTCGCCCAC
>JBLHQQ010000029.1:0-15917 GCA_047625245.1 Candidatus Azotimanducaceae bacterium | reverse complement strand
GAGAGGTACTGTTGAGTGCATATGATCGACTTGAGAAACATTTTAAGAAAATTGGTGATCTTCATCACGTAGAGGCCATCACGAGTTGGGACGAATCTGCGATGATGCCGAGTGGTGGCGGTGAAGCCAGGGCTGCGGCAATGACAACTCTTGAAGTTTTGATACACGAACTCACCACTGCGCCAGAAGTCAGCGATCTAATTGAAGCAGCCTCAGCGGAGGGTCTAGACCCTTGGCAGTCCGCAAACCTGAGGGAAATTCATAGAGTTTTCCGGGACGCCAGTTGCATACCGGCCGATCTCGTAGAGGCGCAAAAATTGGCTACTTCCGCCTCGGAGCAAGCTTGGAGGCTGCACCGCGGTAACAATGACTGGAGTTCAATGGAGCCGCACCTTAAGGAAGTCGTTAAATTAGCGCGCCAGGAAGCATCGGTAAGATCTGAGGCGACGGGGCTTGGGTTATATGACTCTCTTTTAGATACTTATGAGCCCAATGTGACCAGTGCTGAAGTCAGTGTGATATTCGATGGGTTAAAGGATTTTTTGCCAGATTTTGTTGATGCGGTTGTCGAACGGCAAAAAAGTTCGCCACCTTTGGCCGTCTCTGGTGACTTTGCAATACCTAACCAGAAGACGCTGGGGCAAGAAGTGATGAAATCCCTCGGCTTTGATTTCGACCACGGCCGATTAGATATTAGTCATCATCCGTTCTGCGGAGGTGTACCCGATGATGTTCGTATAACAACTCGTTACGATGAACAGAACTTTATCTCCGCCTTGATGGGCGTGATTCATGAAACCGGGCACGCGATGTATGAACAGGGTTTGCCAGCTAGCTGGCGTGGTCAGCCTGTGGGTCAAGCTTTGAGCGCAGGTACCCATGAAAGTCAGTCGCTTTTGATGGAAATGCAGGCCTGTCGAACACCGGAGTTTTTTAGTTATCTGGCACCCAGAGCTCAACGCATATTTCTAGGCCGAGAGAGCAACGAGCCTGCCTGGAACGCTGATAACCTATTTGCGCTCTATACAGAAGTAAAGCGTAGCTTGATTCGAGTGGATGCTGATGAAGTGACCTATCCTTTGCACGTTATCCTGAGGTTTGAAATTGAGCAGGCGCTGATCGAAGGCAATCTTGAAGTTGCAGACCTGCCGGACGCTTGGAACGACAAGCTCGCGAAATATCTGAAGTTAGATACGAGAGGTAATTTTAAGGACGGGTGCCTGCAAGACGTCCATTGGCCAGCTGGCCTGTTCGGGTATTTTCCGACCTATACACTAGGTGCTATGACAGCTGCACAACTATTTTCGGCGGCTCGCCGAGCGATTACGGACTTACACGGCCAAATTTCTCGAGGTGAATTTGCTCCGTTGATGGGTTGGTTAAGAATCAACGTCCACAACAAAGGTAAGTTCGAAAACTACAACGACCTGATGGTGTCAGCGACGGGGCGGACTTTAGAAGTTGCGCCCTTTCGAGAGCATCTCGAGGCGAGATACCTTGTTAGTTAATTTTTATTGTTTGTTATTTATTCGGCGAGCCTGTGCCGCGTAAGTCTTTTGATTCGAAGATAGCCTTGCCGGTGATTTGCTTAAATCGTATCTTTTCCTTGGTCGGGTAGGTGAAAAACTCCAGCTAACGCTGCCAATTCGAGAGAGGCCGAGTAAATCCCGTTGTCTAGATAGACATTAAACGGTTCTAGTGCTTCCGCTTCTTCTTCGGTTACGCTAATTCGTTTTCGACTTTCTTCATCGGCAGATTTCGTGTCGCTACGGGACATGTCTTTGAGTTTACCCATGAAAGCCTTTGATCTTTCGGCTGAAGTATCTTCTGTTTGACTATTGTCGCTTCGACGAGCGACGACCCTGGCTTCAAGTAGTCTGTGATTTGTCGCGACTTCGCTATGGGCCTCATGCAAATAGGCCGTCTGAACTTTCGCGTCTAACAAGCGGTGAATGACGACAATTAGAGTCAGCAGAACTTCTTTGGCTCAGTCATCAATTGCAGGTTTTTCCGATCGCCACTCTTATCGAGAAGATCGTACAGTTCGACTACGACACCAGATAAGGCGTTTTTTACGCCCAGGTCAATCGGAGCGAAACTCTTGCAATAGCTGCTCCTCTGCTTCTTGTAGAGCTTTATCGATTGTGTCGAGTATCTCGCTCATCGCCATGTTCTGCGCTGATATGGACCACAAAAAACATGTAAGTGATTTGTAAGAGCCTCAGCCGCACCTAGATAAGAACTTCAGCGGTCTTTAATAAGAGACCACCGGTTATCATGAAAGCCTAGCGACTATTGAAGTCCTTTATCGCCCCCAAAATGAGACGGCAGGTGAGTTGTCCGACCAGTTTCCCATTTTCCACAACAGGTCGACGACGGTGCTTATGATCCAGCATTGAAGCTGCCACAGTAATAATGTCTTCGTCGGGTCCGTTGGTCTCGACATCTTTCGTCATGATATCAGAAACCTTAGCTGCCCCGGGCACATCGCCATTGTAGGCAGCGTCCACAATGGAGCCTAAGCAATCCAGTTCTGAGAGCATACCGACCAATTCACCAGTGTCGTTTATCACGGTTACCCCAGATAGCTTGTTGTCCATGATGACCTGGGCTGCTTCAGCGACGGTCAAATCCTGATCGACACATTTTGGTTTGGTCATGTAGTCGCGTACTAGTATTGAATTTGGCATTAAATAGTTCCATTTGTTGTAGGCGTGCAATTAAACCCGGCAATCTCGAGAATCCTGCTCTTCACTTCTTCTGAATGCTTTATAATGATCTTTATACTGGATAACCATACTTTTCATACCGCCACATGCAGATTTTGCAGAGAGTCATCACCTGGCTCATGAAGCTGATTTCGGCTGGTGCCTCCTAGTAGGCCACACAGATTTTAGGATGATTAAATAACGTGAACCACATTTCTGAATTAGAGTTCGGCAGTTTTCAGCGGGATGGTTTTGTCGTCATACCGGGTTTACTCGGTGAGGCGCTTCGACAAAAGATGCGAGGGGTGGCGGATGATCACGTTGCTGCTCAGCTGGCACCCGTTGAATACGAGGTCGATGTGCAGTACCCGGGTGCGCCGATGAATGTAGAGGCCGCCGGAGCAGAAACAACTCGTCGATTACTACATGCCTATTCTCGGCATGAAATTTATCGAGATTGGGCAACCCACGCGAATCTAAAATTAATACTCCAGTCTCTGTTTGAAGATGAGGCGGTGGAACTTTCCCAATGCCACCATAACTGCCTGATGACGAAACACCCTGGTTTTAGTAGTGCGACGCTGTGGCACCAGGACAATCGATACTGGTCCTTCGACCAACAAAACTTGATTAGCGTTTGGACTGCATTGGGAGATGAGACCAGGGAAAATGGCTGTTTGCGGGTCATACCCGGTAGCCATCAGTTAGTTCTAGAGCCAGGCTGTTTTGACGCCGCTATGTTTTTGCGGCCAGCTCTCGCTGGCAATAAGTCTTTGATTAAAGGCGCTAAAAGGGTGGAGTTAAAGGCCGGTGATGTACTCTTCTTTCATAGCAATTTGTTTCACGCAGCAGGCCGAAATCTGACCGATCATGTGAAGTATTCGTTAGTGTACACCTACCATCAAAAATCCAATCGGCCGATCGAGAACACGCGTTCTGCACGATTCCCCGGCATTCCTCTGTAGGTCTTATTGAGGTAAAAGATCCATCAACTCCTTAAACAATGGCTCACGGCTTGTGCCCTGTCGCCAGGCAAAACCGATATCTCGATAGAACTGCTTTTCTGGCAGGCGTTTGGTTTTGATCCGAGTATGTCGAAGCACACCTGCGTCAACTGTCATATCGGGAATCAGCGTGACTCCAAGGTCGTCATCGACCATTTGGAGCAACATCTGCAAGCTATTGGCGCCAAAAGTGTGAATCTTTTTGTGATTCTTAAGCCGGCATCCTGCAAGGGCGTGATCTCGTAGGCAGTGTCCATCATCTAGGAGTAATAAACTCTCGTCTGGCAATGCGTCAAAGTCGACTTTGTCCGAATTCACGATGTTCGACTTCTTATTAAAGGCGAGGTGCATACCCTCTCGATAAACGACTGAGGTCTTGATTTGTCCTGCATCATAGGGGAGCGCTAGAAGGGCCAAATCAAGTTTATTTTGCTGCAATTCATCAATTAGGTTGGGCGTCGTGTTTTCTCGAATATACAGTTTGAGGCCAGCGTACTTTTTACGAATATTGATCACAAAACGACTAATTAGGTAAGGCGCTATGGTCGGGATAACGCCCAGTCTGACAGGAATCGATAGTGGGTTAGATTTAGCCCGCGCTTCATCCACAAGGTCCTCGGTTTGCATGATGATATAGCGACTTCGATCGGCAATAGTCTTACCTAATTCGGTGAAGGCGAGGGACTTATTGGTTCGTTCAACTAGGGTGACACCGAGGTAGGATTCCAGTTCCTTGATACCCGTGCTTAAGGTGGATTGAGTCACGTTCTGGGTAGCTGCTGCTTTTCCGAAATGGCCTACGTCGCGAAGTGCAACTAGATACTGGAGCTGGCGAATAGAAGGTAGATGCATGTTCTAGAAACCTGAATGTTGAGTCGATTTATGCGCTTTTAGGTGTATTTAGCTAGAGGCGATCAATCGAATTACTATATTGAAACGATAAAAACAATTCAATGTTTAAATTAAAGGGTGGTTGCTAAGATGCTCGGGAAGTCAAATTAATAACCCCTTTAACCTCAGGAATCAGAGCAAACTATGAAAAATATTGAAGGCCAGAACGTGCCAACTGTCACCTTTCAAGCCAGAGATGATGAAGGCTGGGTAGAACTCAAGAGCGATCAATTGTTTAAAGGTAAGCGGGTAGTTGTTTTTGCTTTACCGGGAGCATTTACCCCAACCTGTTCGGCAACACACTTACCTCGTTACGAAAAACTGACACCGGTATTCAAGACCAATGGTGTAGATGATGTGCTGTGTATTGCAGTTAATGATGGATTCATCATGCAAGCCTGGGCAAAGGATCAAGGCATCACCAATGTGTGTCTCTTGCCAGATGGCAATGGTGACTTCACTCGTGAAATGGGCATGCTCGTTAAGAAACAGGATTTAGGTTTTGGTGACCGGTCTTGGAGATACTCAATGCTGGTAGATGACGGCGTTATTGAGAAGATGTTCATTGAGCCAGAGCAGCCAGGGGACCCATTTGAAGTTTCCGATGCCGACACGATGCTTCGTTACATCAATGCCGATGCGGTGATCCCTGAGACGGTTGCTTTAATCAGCCGAATGGGTTGCCCACACTGTCAGCGAGCCAAAAGTTTACTAGATGAGAAGGGTGTCCTTTACAACGAAATTGAAGTCGGAAAAGACCTCAATGCGGCATCACTGATCGGGCTTACCGGTGCGACTTCAGTGCCCCAGATCTTTATTGCTGGGAAACTGATTGGTGGTGCTGATGAACTGACTGAGTACCTCAAAGCATCCTAGGGGAGAAAGTTGACCGATTAACGTTGGTTCCTTCAGGTCGCAATTGCCCTTAAGGAACCACTTATTCTAGTCGATTGCTCGAGCCGTCCGCCCAAAAGGGCAAATTGACGGCAAACTTTTGCCTATGATGCTTGCTGCAAAGGCGTGTTCGAGGTCGCCGAGACCGCTGACCATTGTTAGGCAGTTACCAAGCTCAGCTTCGACCTGCCGGTGCTATCTTAGATATAAAAGTGTCAAGGGTTGCCAGTTTCTGCTCATTGAGATCCATGCCGAGTGTGAAGTCTGGAATGATGAGCTCGTTGACACCGACCGCTTGATACTCCGCGACAATGTCCTGGAGCTGCGCAACGCTTCCGGCGATTCGAGCTGGCTTTTCCTCAGAGGCATTCATCTTGGCCGCAAGCTTGTTGTCATCGGTCAGGATGAGTAGGGCAACGGCAGTTCTGTGGATCTCCGCTGGGTCTCGGCCTAACTTTTCGCAGTGAGCATCCAGTATTGCCATCTTGTGCTTTAAGGTCGCGGGCGTTCCCCATACGTTCCATTCATCGGCATACTGCGCCGTGATGCGCAAAGTCACCTTTTCACCACCGCCGCCTATCAACAGAGGCAAAGGGGATTGAATCGGTTTTGGTTCAAGTGGAGCATCTTTTAACTGATAAAACTCGCCAGAAAAGTTGGCATGGGAACTGTTAAATAATGCTTTGATCACCTGACAAGCCTCTTCGAGTCGAGCCAGTCGATTGTTCACTGTGTGAAACGGAATGCCGTACTTTTCATGTTCATTTTCTTGCCAGCCCGATCCAAGTCCTAGGACCACGCGCCCTCCAGAAATCTGATCTACCGTGGCCGCCATTTTGGCAAGTACCGCCGGGTGTCGGTAGGTGTTTCCCGTCACCAGGGTGCCAAGGCGCAAGCGAGGTATGACTGCCGCTAAAGCGGCCAGAGTCGTCCATGCCTCAGGCCATGGTGAACTGGTATTTTCGGCGTTGGGCATAAAGTGATCTGCCAGCCAAAGGCCATCCCAATTAGATTGTTCTACATACTGAGCCAGAGCCTTTACTGACTCAAAGGACTGGGTGGGCTGGGGCCAAAAACTGAACTTCATGTGATTCACCTAGAATGTAAGTAAGGAATGCTAGAAAAGAATGCGCAAATCACAAGAATACGAGATGTACATTGTTAAGTCACCGGCCTATTGATTCAAGCCTGACCCCGATTGATAAAAGCGCTATTTTGCAGGCTGTGAGGTAAGTTGTGAGGACCTTCACACAACAACAAGTTACTTACATTTCAAAAGCTTCTGTTCATTGGTTTCAATTGTCATTGGGAGAAGGGTGAGTATAGTAATGTTGTGACTCGGGCATATTTCCACTCAAATAAACCATCCGGTATCGGAGTCCATTGTGTTGGGTAGAGCTGCGTTACAATACCAACTGCTCGGTTTGGCGCTGATCATGCTACTGCTGCCGATCTCTGCCAGTGCTGATTTGGCAAGCAAAGACCTCAAAGATACCGTCGTTGCTTTTAATGCTTACCGTGGAAAGACTAAATCAACCTTCAGTAGCGTTGTGGTGCAGGGTGACCTTTTTAACGGCTGCGTCGTTGCCAATGCAGCCTTAATAGACAATGTAGATACCCTAACCGTGACTGTGCCAAAAACTGGCGCGGAACTGGTCGGCTACTGAAGGTTGATGGCCTCAGGTTGCCTCCGATGGTGTTCGGGTTGGATTCGCCTCTACCGGGAGATGTGGTTTGGTCTTTAGCTGGCTGGGATTCTGCGGAACAGAGCATTGGTCTTGCAAATGGAAATCTTCAGAGCAGAAACAGTTCAGGCGCACGCAGAACAAACCCGAATTGATCTTGAGAAGCAAACCGCCGACATCATCGCTGAAACCGACGCGATGGTTCAGGACTTGCAGCAGGATCGAGAAGCGGCAGAAGTTCGTTTCAATGCGGCCCTGGAGGAGCAGAGGGAATCTTCACTCAAGCGGGAAGACTTTCTGATTGTGGGGTTCGTCGGTCTGCTTGGCGTTCTGGTGATCGCAATATTCATCATTCAAAGATCTGGCCTACGCCCAGCTGCAATTCTCGAAGCAGTCCAGTCTTCAAGGCAAGCGGCGAAGGAAACGGCGAAGAAAAACGTCGGAAGCACTGTGATGCATAATCCTGCTCCTAAAGAATATGTCCTAGATGGCAGAGATGAAGATGGGATTCGTTGTTTGCTGAGAATATCTGGTGATTGGTTAGTGGGTGATAGGGGCACCATTATCGGGCGAAAGCCCAATGAGTCTCCCTACATCATCAACCATGCAGATGTGTCTCGGCAGCATGTTAGATTAAAAATTATGAAAAATAGGGTGTTCGTCGAAGACCTCGGTTCTATGAATGGCACGGCGGTAAACGCTCAGAATATTGACGGCAAGGGTCTGGTTTCTGTCTCAAATGGAAATGAGATCATTATTGGATCTGTTGCAATGAAACTTCGAATGGTGGGAACATAACCACACCAAATGAAGGGTTTGAATCATCCGTCAGGACGGTTTAAATCCTTGATCCATCTGTTAAAATCTCATGGTTTATTGGGATAGCTTGCAAAGACGCATACCAACCTCGAAGGCACACCACTGGTTTCTCCAGTGCGGATTCGATATAAGTGACGCGTGTTTTCTATTCTGTCGTTCATTTATGCTGAACCTCATGTTTACTGAAGGGTTCAGGCTTTCGGATTTAAAAAGTAGGGATAAAATATGTCAGTAGTTGAAGTGCTCGAGCAGGGAACTGAGCTATCCGATGTTGTGGTCAGATTTGCTGGAGATTCCGGTGATGGGATGCAGCTCACTGGTAGCAACTTTACCGAGGCGACAGCGGTTTACGGTAACGATTTGGCTACATTCCCGGATTTTCCCGCTGAAATCCGTGCGCCAGCTGGAGCAACCTTCGGTGTTTCGGCGTTCCAAATCTATTTTGGTTCCGAAGATGTGACTACCGCCGGTGACGATGTTGATGTCTTGGTCGTGATGAATCCCGCAGCCCTAATAACCAACGTGAAAGACCTGGTACCCGGCGGCGTCATTATCGCCGACGCTGACGCATTTACGGCTAAGAATTTAGCCCGCGCCGGTTACAAAGAGAATCCATTAGAAGATGGTTCACTGGATGCTTACCGCTTGATCTCTATCGATATCACTAAACGGGTAGTCGATACCGTTAAGCCCTTCGGCTTGAGCCACAAGTTTGCGGTTCGTTGTAAGAACATGTGGACCCTCGGGTTGACGATGTGGCTTTTTGATCGTAGCCGTGAAACTGCCATTGATGGTTTGCGAGCCAAATTTGCCAGTAAGCCTGACATTGCAGAGGCTAACGTTGCTGCAATTAATGCGGGTCATGCCTACGGCGAAACAGCGGAGTTGCCGAGTGGTGTGGATGTTTATCGTGTGCCAAAGGCGGTGGTTGAGCCTGGCTTGTATCGCAACACCACGGGGTCGGAAGCATTGGCATATGGCATTATTGCCGGTGGCCAATTAGCAAACGTACCGCTTCTTTTCGCATCGTACCCAATCACGCCAGCCTCTAGCCTGCTGCATACCTTGTCGGGTCAGAAACACTTCGAAGTCCTCACGTTCCAAGCGGAAGACGAGATAGCTGCAGTTTGTGCCGCGATAGGTGCTTCGTTTGCCGGCTCCCTTGGTGTGACATCAAGTTCCGGCCCAGGCATTTCACTTAAGGCTGAGGCAATTTCTTTGGCTTGTGCGACTGAATTACCACTGTTGATTGTGAATACTCAGCGGGGTGGTCCTTCAACTGGTTTGCCGACCAAGACTGAGCAGTCAGACCTGAATCAGGCAATCTTTGGTCGTCATGCTGATACCACATTACCGGTGATCGCAGCCTGTACCTCAGTCGATTGTTTCGAGGTGGCCATCGAAGCGATCAGGCTTGCGACCAAATATCGAACTCCGGTGATCTTGCTCAGCGATGGGTACCTCGCTAATGCATCGGAACCTTGGCTTTTGCCAGACGTCAGTGATCTAGAACCTTTCCCAGTTGAGTTTGAAACAAACCCTGAAGGTTTTAGCCCCGCCAATCGCGATCCAGAAACTCTTGCAAGGGTTTGGGCGAAGCCTGGCACCCCAGGACTCGAACACCGTATTGGCGGCATCGAGAAAGACTATGAGACCGGGGACATTTCCTACGATGCAGACAATCACCAAAAAATGACAGATGTGCGTAAAGCTAAGATCGATAATATTGCGAATGATATTCCGCAGCAGACTGTTGCCCTTGGAGACGAGACCGGCGATCTAGCGGTGCTGGGCTGGGGCTCAACTTATGGTGCGATTCATCAGGGTGTAAAAAGAGCGAGGCTAGCCGGCAAGGATGTTTCTCATATCCAGATTCGTCATATGTGGCCCATGCCTAGTAACCTAAAAGAGTTGTTATCAGGTTACAAACGAGTGTTAATCCCCGAAATGAATACCGGCCAGTTAGTGAAAATTATTCGAGCTGAGTATTTGATTGATGCCCAGAGCATGACCAAAATTTCTGGCCAACCCTACAAGATTAAAGAAATCGAAGCGGGAATTGCCGCGCAACTGGAGTTATTAAAATGAATGCGCCCATAAAGTTAACGGCCAAAGACTACGCAACTGATC
This sequence comes from Candidatus Azotimanducaceae bacterium, assembly GCA_047625245.1. Classification (GTDB taxonomy): domain Bacteria; phylum Pseudomonadota; class Gammaproteobacteria; order Pseudomonadales; family Azotimanducaceae; genus JAHRVQ01. The sequence continues at coordinate 5,786 of JBLHQQ010000029.1, read as the reverse complement.
AAGAAGTCAGATGGTGCCCAGGTTGTGGCGATTACGCGATTTTGAAAGCTGTTCAAAAGTTGATGCCTGAGTTGGGCGTCAACAAAGAGAACAGTGTGTTCGTTTCCGGCATCGGTTGCTCCTCGCGGTTTCCCTACTATATGAACACATATGGATTTCATACGATTCATGGTCGTGCGCCATCTTTTGCCACGGGTGTGAAATTGGCGAACCCTGAACTCGATGTCTGGGTAGTCACAGGAGACGGGGATGGCCTAAGCATTGGCGGCAATCATATGATGCATGTTTTGCGACGTAATGTAGATCTCAATATCCTGCTCTTTAACAACGAGATTTACGGACTCACCAAGGGCCAGTATTCACCAACGTCCCAGGTGGGAACTCGTTCTCCATCTACTCCAGACGGATCTGTCGATCTGCCGTTGAGCCCTGCTGTTTTCGCGTTAGGTTCAGGCGCACGATTCGTCGCCCGTTCTATCGATACGGAGATGAGACACCTGACAAAGGTGCTGATATCAGCTCACCAGCATGTTGGTGCGTCGTTCGTCGAGATTCTGCAGAACTGCCCAGTTTATAACGATGGGATATTTGATTCAGTTAAAGACAAAAAACAGGCGGCGGATACCAAGCTTGTAATCGAGCACGGCGAGCCTCTGTTGTTTGGTCAAGATAACCAAAAAGGCTTGCGCCTGAATCCACAAAAGCTGTCATTTGAAATTGTGACTATCGGTGAAGACGGTGTTACCGAGGCTGACATTGTGATTCACGATCAAACCAATAAGGTCTTGGCTCAAATGCTAGCGGAGTTAAAAGGGCCCGATTTTCCAGTGCCCGTTGGCGTGATCTATCAAGTTCCAGCGACAGCCTATGTTAGCGACGTCTATTCTCAACGGATCGCAGTTCGAGAGACGAAAGGAAAAGCTGATTTGAATGCGCTACTGCGGACAGGGCATACCTGGACGGTTGAGTAGACGGGGGCTAGATAAGTGTCTCTACCGAAGGCTGGTAACAACGCACCAACCTTCAGTTTGCTTAATCAAAAAAGCCAAAAGGTTGAGTTGAAAGACTTGAAGGGCGAGAAGATTGCCGTTCTATATTTCTACCCTAAAGCCATTACGATTGGCTTTACAACTCAAGCTTGTGGACTACGGGACAGTAAGGCCAAGCTCACCAGGGCAGGTGCAATTGTGCTGGGACTGCGGAAAAATATGGTGTCTGGGGATTGAAGAAATTCATGGGTCGTGAGTATATGGGCATCAACCGAATGACCTTTATCATCGGCAAGGGCGGCAAGTTAAAGCACGTGATGTCGAAGGTGAATACTATGACTCGCCACTATGATGTACTTGCCCTTGTAAAATCGATCGATTAAGCCAAAAAAAATAAGAGATAAATGATCAATGAGCGATTTTGAGTCGTTAGACAATAACGGAACGATTCCTGTACTTGAGAAACATCAATTTGATGTGGCTGCCTTGCAAGCGTTTATGCAAGCAAACGTTGAGGCTTACAGTGGATCACTTTCCGTAGAAGAGTTTGCAGGAGGGCAGTCCAACCCAACTTATTCACTCGAGGCAGGAGGCAAGCAATACGTCCTCCGAAGAAAACCCCCTGGCACCTTGCTCAAATCTGCTCACGCAGTAGATCGTGAATATAAGGTGCTCACCGCGCTTCAAGGTACTAACGTGCCAACAGCCCGTACTTATGCATTTTGTGATGATGAGAGTGTGATCGGCACAATGTTTTATGTCATGGAGTATCTCGACGGTCGCGTTATTTGGGATGCTTCCGCCGGTGATTATGATGCTGCAGAGCGGGGTGGCTTTTGGGATTCCGCCAATGCTGCTGTGGCCCGCTTACACAGCGTCGATTTTGAATCTGTGGGGTTGTCCGATTTCGGCAAACATAGTGATTATGTTGCGCGTCAGCTAAGTCGTTGGTGTGGGCAGTACGAATACACCAAAACAGAAGCTAATCCATACATGGATCAGTTGATTGAGTATCTTCCTCAACATATTCCACCGCAAACTGGCTGCACAATTGTTCATGGTGATTTGCAGATAGCGAATATGATGATGGACAAAACTAAGCCAGAGGTCATCGGCCTGCTGGACTGGGAACTCAGCACCCTCGGCGATCCAATTTCAGATTTCGCTTATTTGTGCCGCCCATACCGTGATGGTTTGCGCAACGCGGATTTGAAAAAACTGGGTATCCCAGAAGAAGAACAATATGTCGCAGCTTATTGTGAGCGCACAGGTAGGTCAGGAATCGACCATTGGGATTATTACCTGGCGTTTAATATCTTTAAGCTCGCTGCCATTTTGCAAGGTATTGCGAAGCGAGTACTTGATGGTACTGCTGCAAGTAAGCAAGCAGAAGAAGCAGGCGCAGGTGCCCTTGCCATGTCAAAGGTTGCCTGGGCTCAAATTGATAAAAGCGTCAAGCTAGACTAATCGTCGTCCTACCAAGGAGTGAACTATGCTGGTGTTAGCAACCACCGAGCGAGAGTATCCATGGGGGACATTACGTTCCACCAATGCGAGTAAGGTTAAGGTCATTCTCGAAGAGAAGGGACTGAAGTATCGGCTGGACCGGCTTCGCCCCGGCGACCTTTGGAAGAAACCACCGGAAATGCTCGCAAAGCATCCTCTCGGCAAGGTGCCTTACCTTGAAACTGCCAGCGATGGCATCATTTTTGACTCCACTGTGATTAATGAATACCTTGATGACCGATATAAAAATCACAGGTTGAAACCGAAAGATGCCGCTCAACTTGCCAGAATGCGAATGTTAGAAAACTATGCTGACGAATCTTTGCTGGTTGGAGAACTGCCCAAAATATGGATGCCCCTTTGGTCAAAGCCAGAAGAGCGTAATGAAGAATCCATGGCGTCGGGACGTGCAGCGCTCCGAGAGAGAATACTTCCGTACGTGGAGAACGAACTGGAAGGCCGAGAATATCTTTGTGGTGATTTTAGCTTGGCGGATGCACCCTATATGGCAGTCGCAATGGTGCTCGAGGTTGATCAGTTCGACCTCGAGGGATTTCCTCTCTGTAATCAGTATCTTGAACGGCTGCGGAGTCGACCATCTTACCGGTCGATTTCCCCACAAACGTCTTTGGCTGATTCAGCAGGTACGGCCCCAGCAGAGGACTAAAAACCCTCGATATTGTCGTCCAGTTGGACGCCGAATGAGTTTAGAGCCATCGACACCATGTTGTATTGGCCGCAGGTGAACACCAGATCCATCATTTGCTCGTTGGAGTAGGTTTGCGTCAACCCGGCCCAGGTTGGGTCGCTAATAAAAGAGTCGTTCTTGAGTTCGTCGGCCGCTTGAATGATCAGACTCTCATGCTTCGACCAACCGGCGTCGGCACCGGTTTTGATGTTCTCAATTTCCTCTTCAGATAAACCTGCCGCTTTACCAATCACCACATGCTGTCCCCATTCGTAGCCGGCCTGGCAGAGCCAGCCGATTCTAAGAATGGCGATTTCTCGCTCTCGAGCTGACAAGGTTGATTTAGAAAGAATGTGGTTGCCAAACACCAACCAGCGCTTGGCTAGCTTTTCGTGGTTAGCCATGGTGCGAAAAATGTTCGCCACGTTGCCTCGAATTTTCTGACCTTTAAGCGCTTCTGCTTGGGACTCTGTCCAGTTGTCTTCGTGGATCGCGGGGATCCTAGGTTTCGATATGCGCACTAACTACTCCAGATGATTGGTAGACATCGACTATAAAAAAAAACCGAAGCCAGTGCTATCATTCCAGTCTTTTGACAGACATGCCTGAATAGGCACATTGAGAGGTACGTCGATCCTATGAGCGAGTTGATTCTTCATCACTATGCAGCATCTCCATTCTCCGAGAAAATCAGATTAATGATGGGCTATAAAACTGCTGTTTACCCAGACCTCCAATACCAGGCTGTGGATATCCCGGTGATTATGCCCAAACCGACTCTTATGCCACTGACGGGCGGCTATCGAAAAACCCCCGTCGCACAAATTGGCGCAGACATTTACTGCGACACGGCGTTGATTAGTCGGTTGATTGATCGTCTGTATCCCGAGAATCCGCTTTTCCCTCCAGAGTTGGAAGCGACGTTAGGTGTGATGGCCCATTGGACTGATACTTTCTTTTTTCGCATCAGCGTTTCGGTGGCCTTTCAACCCAAAGCTCTGGCAGGCAGCTCGCTATTTTCGGATCCAAAGACGGCAGAAGCTTTTATGGCTGATCGTGCTGCTTTTAGTCAAGGTTCTACGGAGCTTCGTATGGAGTTCTCTGAGGCTGAGCCCCATTGGTTGTTACATCTACGTCGGCTTGATGAGCAACTGGAAAAGCAGGATTTTCTATTGGGCCGGGCGCCGAATATCGCAGACTTTTCTACCTACCATTGCCTCTGGTTCGTTCACAATAACGAGGCGCTGCAGTCAGCATTTGAACCATTTCAAAATGTTCTAACCTGGATGGGCCGTATGGCCGTTTTTGGCCATGGAAACCTGGTTGAAATGGATGGTGCTGATGCGATTGCCATCGCAAAATCGGCAACATCTAACACCGAGGCAAAGCAGGGTGTTGCTCTGTCAGAAGGTCCTGCAATTGGCGACGCGGTTGAGGTATTGCCTATAGATTATGGCTTTCAGCCAACTGCAGGAGAGCTAGTGGTGCATTCCCTCGAGGAAATTGCGGTCAAGCGTGTGGATGAGCAGGTCGGTGAAGTGGTTGTGCACTTTCCTCGTCTGGGTTTTCGCATTCAATCGCTCGCTAGCTAGCTGCAACGGGTGGGAGCAGGGTTTCCGTTAGTCTGACCCAGTAGCTGGCGCCAATCGGCAACACATCGTCGTTGAAGTCATAACCTGGGTTATGGACTGAGCAGGACCCCTCACCATCGCCGTTACCAATCCAAATGTAGCTGCCGGGTTTCTCTTGTAACATAAAGGAGAAGTCCTCTGAGCCCATTGCTGGCGTCGGGTTTAGGTTGACGCGATTAGCCCCGACAATGCTGGCGGCAACCTGGCCGGCTATTTCTGCCTCTGCAGCAGAGTTGACCGTAGGTGGATAGCGTTTCTCAAAGGTGAACTCCATAGTCGCACCGAATGCCCTGCAGATATCTTCGGCCATCTGTTTCATTTTGCTTTCTAGTAAAGCCTGGACCCTGGGAGAGAAGCATCGAGTGCAGCCGCTAATTTCGACTTCGTTTGGAATGACATTGTAGGCGTCGCCACCATGAAATTGAGTGATGCTTAGTACGGCAGGCTGCTGAGGATCGATGTATCGGCTGACGATGGTTTGGAATGCATCGACAATTTTACTACCAACAATGATTGGGTCGACGGTGAACTGAGGCATTGCCGCATGGCCGCCTTTGCCCTGCACTTTGACTTTGAAAATATCGAAGGCTGCCATCATCGGTCCGGATTTGATGGCGAAGGTACCCACAGCCATACCTGGAATGTTGTGCATACCAAAAACTGATTCAACGGGGAACCGCTCAAACAGTCCTGCTTCAATCATGGCTCGACCTCCGCCTTCATTTTCTTCTGCTGGCTGAAAGATGAGGTGTACTGTGCCTTCGAATTCAGCTTCTTCCTTCAAGTATTTTGCCGCACCAAGGAGCATTGCAGTATGGCCATCGTGACCACAGGCGTGCATTTTCCCAGGAATTTTTGAGGCGTGGGCAAAGTCATTGGCTTCGTGAATAGGTAGTGCATCGAGGTCCGCTCGTAGACCGATAGCCCTATTTCCTCGGCCTTTCTGAATGGAACCCACCACCCCTGTGCCGG
>JBLHQQ010000028.1:0-16170 GCA_047625245.1 Candidatus Azotimanducaceae bacterium | reverse complement strand
TCGAGACCTTTCCAAAAACGCGTGAAACCCATGGCTGGCTTGGGGTTTGTCTGATTATCGTTGCGTTAACGGTTTCGTTCATGAGTGTTGATCAGTTGCGCTTAGCGGGTGATCCATTGTTGTCTGCCTGGTTCAGTCTCGAGACCCACTTCTATTACGCGCTGATCGGCATCATGTTACCGTTTGCTCTGCTGCTCTATCCTCTGATGGCTAGTCGAGCCAAGCTGTTTCTGCCCCTTGATATCATCTTGGCAGGGCTCGGTAGTTTCTCGGCTTTCTGGCTCTTTAATCATGCCGAACCCATTTTGGATGAAGGTTGGGAATTCGTCGCTCCCGACGACGCGATTGCCGTGAGTCTAACCCTCTGGGTCCTGGTGCTTGAGGCTGTTCGTCGTGTTGCCGGGCTCACCTTGTTTAGCCTGGTACTGGTTTTCTCTTTCTATCCTCTTGTGGCGGACCATATGCCAGAGATGATTTCTGGCATGGCTATCGGTCTGCGAGAAACCGCGGCTTACCACGCAATGAGTATCGAGAGTCTATTGGGATTACCTTTTCGCGCCTTTGCAAACCTGGTGATCGGGTTCCTTGTGTTCGGGGTTGCGCTCCAACACACGGGTGGTGGCCAGTTCTTTATTGATTTTGCCTTTTCGATTTTTGGCAAAGTGCGAGGTGGCCCGGCGAAAGTCGCGATTATTTCGAGCGGTTTAATGGGCAGTATGAGTGGTAGCGTTATTACCAATGTGCTCACGACGGGACAGCTGACGATTCCTGCCATGATCAAAAGCGGCTTCTCAAAAAAAGTGGCAGCAGGTGTTGAAGCTTGTGCGTCTACCGGTGGTGTATTGCTCCCTCCTGTTATGGGTTCTACCGCCTTTGTCATGGCGACCTTTTTAGGGATCCCTTACATCGAAGTCGCAGTTGCCGCATCTGTTCCTGCGGGCCTGTACTTTCTGGCGTTGTTTCTTCAGCTAGATGCCTATGCAGCCAGAGAGGAGCTCGGCGGCGTACCTGATGTGGAGATTCCCAGTTTGCTGACCACCCTAAAACAGGGTTGGTACTACATTGGCGCCTTAATACTGCTTGTCTGGTTACTCCTTGTCCTACAAAGAGAGGCCCTTGCTCCCTGGGCAGCTACCGCAGCATTATTATTGATCAATCAATTTTCTGATCGACATAGATTTGATCTGTCGCGCTTGCGGTTGTTTCTGATTGCTGCGGGCACATTGCTGGTCGAGCTTTTGGTGATTCTTTGTGGTGTGGGTCTAATTGTTGGCGCCTTGTCTGTGACCGGGCTTTCCGGAACCTTGATCAACGAATTGCTCTTTGTCGCGGGCGGATCAATCGGCGTTCTGTTGTTGATGGGTGCATTAACAAGTTTTGTACTGGGAATCGGCATGACCGTCACTGCCGCTTACATATTTCTCGCCATAGTTCTTGCGCCCGCACTGGTCGAGGGTGGTTTGAATCCACTGGCCGTGCATTTGTTTATATTGTATTGGGGAATGCTGTCCTTTATTACACCACCCGTTGCGCTAGGTGCTTTTGCAGCTGCATCGATTGCGGGAGCCGGTGCCATTGAGTCGGGGTTCGCTGCGATGCGGCTCGGTATCGCGACCTATCTGATCCCTTTCTTTTTTGTGCTCTCACCGGCTCTGGTGTTACAGGGCGATGACTTTTTTCTACCGGTTCTGCTTGAGGTCATTGTCGGCACCTGGTTGATCGCTGGTGCGGCCCAGGGTTACCTCACGCTATTTGGGCGGTTAGAGTTTTCTTTAAGTGCCCTGGCGATTGGATTTTCTGGTGTGTTGATTGCGCTGCCTGATCTGGCCCTACTCGGTTTTAGTGGCAGCAATTGGATTTTGAATGGAGTTGGCATAATCGCCGTAGCGCTCGCTTTGATCGTCGAAGTTTTGAGTCGACGAGCGAAAATTAGAGAAGTTCCAGCAAATCTCCAGCAGTAACCATTCCGGGTTTCACGATAGAACAATATACCCCGAGGTTACCGTCATTATGTTTAACGAGCTCTCGCATAACAGTGGGGTCTTTAGGCAAGTCCCTAAACCCATGAGTGGTCATCACGCATCTCGGGCATACCATTTCAATCTTAATCACAGCACTACCCAGTTTGGCTTGTCTGCCTACCCACTGGTTCTCTGGAAAAGCGCCCGGCAAGTCGATCAATAGATTGGGTCTGAATCGGCGAGGGTCGTAGTTAGAAGCGTTTGAGACCTTTTGCATTGATTCGATGCTGCCGGTGGTCATTAACAACAATGGAAAGGCATCGAAATAGGTCCCCGGGGGGGATTCGTATTCGAAAAGTTCTTTTGGAAATCCACTCAAGTCCGGTAACGGTTCGCTAGAGGTGCGAGCGAATATCTGACGAAGGTTTGCCTCGACATCACCATCTTCTGGCATGGGTTCGCGGCGGTAGTGGTCTAATTGCGTTTTTGGCAGCAATGGCCAAAGGCTCACTTTGGCACCGATGCTGCGGCTGAGTTGATCGTTGACATCAGCATCGTTAGAGGTAACTTCATGATCGTTCGGCAAAATAATTTCAACCCCAGGAGAGGGATGATCTTGATCGGGCTCTGTTATAAAGCGAGCCTTCATTGCCATTAACTCCGGAAAGCGCTTGCCGCCCTTGATGCTATTTCTGGATTCATCTTTAACCGCCCAGGCCCGGTCTCCTGGAATACCCCATTCGGTAAGGCTGGCTGAGGTTAATGAGTCACCACCCATACTTTTTACGGGGTAACGATTGATCGTGGCTAGTTTCAAGATAGGTTCTCCATTTTAGCGTAGTGGTCATGAAGTGTTTGCCATGCCGGTTTTCGTTCGCCCTTGTCCGAGACCAGACCCTTCCGATTAAAGTAGTCCTGAATGCCCGGCAATGGTCGTTTCGGCGTGCGGAAGTCTTTGATGATCCAGGGTGAGAGGCCGCGCAAAAATCGAATATCCTGCATCATGGCCAACTGCTGCTGGTAGACACTGCGCTGATAGTCTTCGGTCCAACGTTCCGTTGCATCACCGCGTCGGCCCTTAGGTGCACCGGCATCGAACTCACTCATGATGAGCGGTTTGTTCATATCAGAAAACCAACGTGAACCGGCAATGTCTTCGAGTTTGGTGTAATACCAGCCGAGGTATTGATTGCAGCCCATGACATCTAGGTGCTCCTCCAGGGGATCATCCAGGGTATAGGTGCGAATCGTTTTTCCATCCTCAGTGATTTTTGCTGGCCGCATAAACATGGCGGCAGTGGTGAGTCGAGTTGGGTCGAGGGTCTTGGCAGTTTGAGCTAACGTTGCCAGGAAAGCCGTTCGTGCTTCCGAGGCCGGGGTTTCATTGGAGATGGACCAAAGAATAATACTGGCGCAGTTTCGATCTCGCTCAATCATTTCTGTGAGTTGATTGCGGGCATTGTCCAGCACTGATTGGCTTTCCCAATTGATGCTCCAATAAAAAGGGACTTCACACCATAGCATGATGCCAAGCTCATCGGCGACTCGGGTCATAAAGTCGTTGTGGGTATAGTGCGCAAGCCGCGCAAAATTACAGCCTAGGGCGAGAATTTCTTTGAAAATCTCCCGAGCGTCTGCGTCGCTGTTGGCGCGCCTCGCATCCACCATGGCTTCTTCGTGGCTTGAGATGCCTTTCAGAAAAATCGACTCGCCATTGAGCAGTATATTTTCACCTTCGGTTCGTATGGTGCGAAAGCCAATCTGATCTGAAATGGCATCATCACCACAGGTAAACGTCACGGTGTAACGCTTTGGATTTTCGGGTGACCATAACTCTGGGTCCGCCTTTATGTCAAAGCGGGCAAAGCCATCTATGACAGTAATAGTTTCATGAATATTGAGTTCGGCAATCGCCTTCCCTTCAGTTGCATCGAGTTGGCAATAATAGTCTCTAACAAATGTCTGGGCGGTATGAACGAGCAGTACATCCCGAGTAAGCCCACCGTAGTTCCACCAATCGGTATTGGTGGTCGGCACGCCATCTTTCAGCGTTTCATCGTTAACCTTTACCACGACAAAATTGCCGGTCGGATTTGTCAGGTGGCTGATCTCAGCTTCAAAGGGCGCCCTCGTACCAGTGAAGTTCCGGTACTTGAGTGTTTTCGTCGCCAAACATATCCAAAAACCCTATTTCGTAGGGGTCGACAATGTAGTGCCAGTCGCCATTGAGAGAAAGGTGTTCACGAGCATAAGGGTTTTGTATGTTGGTCATAGAGGCTCATTCGTTTCAGGGTTGTATGGGAAACAAGTAGGCTTAGTTGAAACGCTTCATTGCTGCAATAGCGCCACGAATTTCAGCAAGGCCTTTTAGTCGACCGATAGCCGTGTAACCCGGGTTAATTCGATCCTTCTCCAGATCATCTAACATCTGGTGACCATGATCCGGACGAATGGGAATTTGTTGCCAGAGTGACCTAGGCCTTCGTTGTTCTTCCTTCATCAGATTGGCAATGAGACCCAACATGTCGACATCGCTATCGAGGTGGTCTGCTTCATGGAAGGAGAGGGGGTTGTCTTCCCGTTTGGTGCCTCGAAGGTGTGAAAAGTAAATCCGCTCGGCAAACTCCTCCGCCATTTTCGGCAAGTCGTTGTCAGCTCGAACACCAAAGGTGCCGGCGCAGAGGGTTAATCCATTGGCAGGGTGGTCGACGGCGGCGAACAACTTGCGAACATCTGCTGCCGTGCAGAGTACGCGAGGTAATCCAAGCATTGGCCTGGGGGGGTCATCCGGGTGGATGGCGAGTCTAACGCCTGCTGCTTCAGCGACTGGCACCACCTGCTTCAAAAAGTTAATCAAATTTTCTCTTAGTTCTTCGTCACCAATGGCCTGGTAACGTCTCAGAGCTTGCTTAAAAGATAAAACGGAATGAGCACCGGTGGTGCCGCCCGGTAATCCCGCAAGGATAGTGCCGGTGAGCAGCTCTCGCGCTTCTATGGTCATTGTTTGGTAAGTGTCTTTGGCCCTGGCCAACTCCGCTTCGCTGTAGTCCTTGCTGGCGTCATCACGTTCCAGAATAAACAGATCGAAAGCGGCGAACTTATCCGCGTCAAAGCCTAACGCTCGAGCGCCGTTTGGTAAGGCCATAGACAGGTCGGTGCGAGTCCAGTCAATCAGAGGCATAAAGTTGTAGCAAACCGTGTGGATGCCCTGTCTGCCCAGTGCTTTGAGTGTTTCGCTATAGTTCTCGATGTAGACTTCGTGACCTGGGGCGGCGACTTTAATGTCATCATGAACGTTGACGCTCTCGACCACTTGCCAGAAAAGTGGTGACTTTTGGCCGTTCTCATACTCGATTTCGTTTTTGCGCTTAATAATCTCGGCGTCGGGCCAGGCCTCCCCGGTTGGGATATGGTGCAGTGAGGTGACAATACCCTCGGCGCCCGCTTGTCGAATGTGATCAAGGGGGACGGGATCGTTGGGGCCAAACCAGCGCCAGGTTTGTAACATGAGATGCTCCTCGATGAGGCGACTATGATAGAAGATTACGCTGGGCTTTTCTCGTCCCGTGCATGACTCCTGCCATAAGAGACAAGTAGAATGAGCAAATGAAACCACTTGTTCTCCATCCAGATCGGCTTTTTAGCAGCGACCCTGATCAGCGTAGCATTGCCAGACGCCTTTACGGAGAGGTGGCATCTTTGCCAATCATTAGTCCCCATGGACACACCGACCCCAATTGGTTTGCCGACAACGAGCCTTTCTCCGACCCTGCCAATTTGCTGTTCACTCCAGACCATTACCTATTCAGAATGCTATTTAGTCAGGGGGTTTCTCTTACCTCTCTTGGTATTCAAAGACTGGATGGTCAGGTTTCGGAGCAGAATCCCAGGCGTATATGGCAACTACTAGCGGATCATTATCATTTGTTCTTGGGTACACCGTCGCGATTATGGCTCGATCACGCCCTGCAGGATGTGTTTGGAATTGATGTGATGCTGGACGGAAGCTCTGCGAACCACGTTTATGATGCGATCGATGACAGGCTTAAGCACCCAGACTATTCGCCGAGAGCGCTGTTTGATCGATTTAATATTGAGTTTTTGGCGACCACCGAGTCTGCTCTAGATGATCTTGCTGCCCATGACAAAATCCGTGACTCCGGCTGGAGCGGCACGGTTGTCAGCACCTATCGGCCCGATGCCGTGGTAGATCCAGAGTACGAAGGATTTGCAGTCAACCTTATCGAACTTGCAAAGTTGACGGGTGAAGATACCAGCCATTGGCAAGGGTACCTTGCTGCCCATCGCAAGCGCCGGGCCTATTTTATCGAACGAGGTGCAACGGCTTCGGACCACGGCCACCCGACGGCAACGACCTGTGATTTCGAGGAAAAAGCATGCCAGCAGTTATTAGATGGTGCCATAGCTGGTGATCTCACAGCGCAGGAAGCTGACCTGTTCCGTGGTCAGGTATTGACTGAAATGGCGGCCATGAGCCTGGAAGATGGATTGGTGATGCAATTACATGCAGGCGTTGTCCGCAATCACAATCAGACGGTCATGAAGGAGTTTGGCCGAGACAAAGGAGCCGATCTGCCAGCCTCCGTTGAGTTCTCTAAAGGCTTAAAACCCTTGCTGGATCGTTTCGGTAATGACCGCAAACTGCGATTGATTCTATTTACGTTGGATGAAACAACCTACAGCCGCGAACTCGCGCCTCTTGCCGGGCACTACCCTGCTTTACGAGTAGGCCCTCCCTGGTGGTTCTTCGATAGTGTCGAGGGAATGTTAAGGCATAAACGGTCAATCATTGAGACCGCCGGGTTCTTTAATACCTGTGGATTCAACGACGACACTCGAGCTTTTTTGTCGATCCCGGCCCGTCATGATGTTGCCAGGCGTGTCGATTGTCGACACTTGGCTGAGCTGGTGGCTGAACATCGACTTGATGAAGAGCAGGCGCTTGGTCTGGCGCAGTCGCTAGCGAATGGATTAGTCAAAGATGCCTATAGACTAACGGATCTATAATGTCTCGTCTTTGCCTGGAAAACTTACCCTTGCTGCCTAGTGTTGTTTTAGCTCCAGGCTATTTGGGTAACCACCTGCCCGGAGTGGGCATCGTACATCTTGGTATTGGCCAGTTCGCCAAAGCTCACCTTGCCTGTTACACCGATACTGTTCTGGATCAAGTCGGTGGTGACTGGCGAATAGTGGGTGCGAGCTTGCGATCGAATACATCCGTTAAGCAGCTGAAGCCCCAAGACAATCTCTATACCGTCACCAGTGAGTCAGGTGAGAGTTTAAACAAGAGTTCAGACCCTAAATCAGAGTTTCGTGTAATCGGTGCTTTGGCTGAAGTGTTGGCTGTGCAGTTTGGTGATCGGCTGAAATTACTTGAGTATCTGCTCAGTCCATCAACCCGGATTGTGTCTCTCACCGTGACTGAGAAAGGCTATTATCAAAACGCTGCGGGAAATTTAGACATCGAACAGGCCGATATTCAAGCTGATCTGGCCAATCCGGGTGAGCCTTTGACAGCCATTGGCTGGTTGGTTCTCGCGATCAAGTTACGCAGAGAGCAGGGTACTCCTCCTTTTACGCCACTTGCTCTGGATAACTTGATTAGCAACGGAGCTGTCCTAAAACGCATGGTGCTTGAGTTTTCGATGCATTCTGACACTGGCCTTGGTCAGTACATTGAGGAACACATTTCCTTTCCATCCACCATGGTTGATCGAATTGTCCCAGCAGTTGACGCAGCGAGTTTGGAGGCAACAAAAGCTCGCCTCGGAATGATTGACCAGGCTTGTGTGCATACCGAGCTGTTTAGCCAGTGGGTTGTGGAGGACAGGTTCCTTAGCGGTCGTCCCCAATGGGAACTTGCCGGGGTGATTTTGTGCGACGACGTTACCCCTTTTGAAATAATGAAGCTGAGATTGCTCAATGGAGCTCATTCCTGCCTCGCTTATCTCGGCGTCCTTTTGCAATACAACACTGTCGCCGATTGTATGAATGATGCCTCAGTGCGGGCGTACATCGAAATTATGATGCGAACCGAAATCCAACCACTCGTCAGCCCTCCAGCCGGTTTTGATCTTGATCGTTACATCACCCAGCTCCTGATGAGGTTCAGTAACCCTGGTCTTCGCCATCGGTGTGAACAAATTGCCATGGACGGCTCCCAGAAAATCCCGCAGCGGCTTTTACCTGTGCTCGAAGAACGCCTCGAGCACGGATTATCCGTGACGTACTTGATTTTTGCAGTGTCTGTTTGGATGGTCTTTGTGCAACGGCAGGATTCCCTGGTAGACCCAAGGTCGAGTGAACTCAAGTCATTGGTTCAGGGTGCGGATCCTGCTGAACTGGTGGCTCGCTTGATAGGGACGAACATTTTTTCTCAACGTTTACAGTCGTCAACTTTGTTATTGGCCGGTTTAACTTCCACAGTGACTAGCATTTCCCGTTTGGGGGTGAACACAGCCCTCGATGAATGCCTTACCGAAGATTGAGCACAGACAGGTGGAAGACTGAGGCTTGTTTTCCGCCAATTTTTGGCTGATGGTAGTGTCATGATGAAAGGAAGATTCCAATGACGTTTGACTACCACCGGTCGATTAGGCCAGACATTGCGATTGCTCATCGAACCTATTGGCAAAAATTGGCAAAGCCCGGCAGCTGGTTTACTTCTGTCCAGAGAATCGCCATTGCGGCTGCCAGCCGTGAAGCGAGTGACTGTCATTTTTGTATCGCGAGAAAAGGTGCGTTGTCTCCATATGCCTTCCCAGGGGAACATGCCAGCAGCGTCGATCTCTCTGCAGTCGTTGTTGATGCTGTTCACCGTGTGATGACTGATCAGACTCGAATCACTCAACAATTTATTGACAACAATGAACCTGATCTATCAGTACCGGCCTACGTTGAATTGGTTGGCGTGGTGGTGGCGATGATCAGTATTGATGAGTTTCATCGCGGCATGGGTTTGCCGTTAGAAGCACTTCCTGAGCCTGAGCCAGGGCAGCCAAGTCAATATTTTCCGGCCCAGGCCGAACATGGGACTGGGTTTGTTCCGATGATTCCGAAAGATGGAGCAACGGGTTTGGAGTCGGATCTATGGTCTGCTGGAAGGACGGCTAATGTTATTCGAGCTCTCTCGCTGGTACCTGATGCTGTGCGAGACTGGTGTCAACTTGGTGATGCTCAGTACTTGTCATTTGAAGCCATGGGAAATTTTGATCAACCTGAGGGTCGTAGCATCAACCGAATGCAGATCGAGTTGGTGGCGGGTAGAGTTTCGTCTATCAATGAGTGTTTTTACTGAACCAGCGCTCATGCATCGATGCTCCGTGTGAGCGCCCAGACGACCAAAACTGACATTGACCTGCAAGGGGTTATCGGCAATGAAGATGCTGCCAGCCAGGGTATACTTTTTGGCGCCGAACTTATGCGGTTTGCTGAAGCGATAGCGCTGGGGGACGACGATGCACTGTATTTGGCACGGCAGTCGTTGCGAGAAGTGGCGGGTGAAACTGTGCTTGTGGATGCTGCGGGGGTTGCCGCAAATTTCCAGCGGATGGTACGTATCGCTGATGCTGTCGGAATTCCGGTCGATGATATGCAAGGAGAACTCGGCCAAAGCGTGCGCCAGGAACTTTCGTTGCACGAGTTTCGCAGCTCAGAAAATTCTCGGTCTTAGACTCGAGCGATGTTTACTCCACCTGTCTTTGCACTAATTCGTCATGGGGACTACCACCAGCCACCTGGCGTTCCAAGTGCGCTATTGCCTTATCAGTTGACCGAAGATGGATTTCAACAGGCGAGGGCAGCAGGTGCCGTTTGCGAAGAGTTTTCGGCAGTCAATAAACTGACGCTGCATCCGATTCTGGATAGCTCTTTGCAACTAAGGGCCTGGCAAACCGCCGAGCTTATCGCTGAAACCTTTGCCGGCGAATTTCAAGTTGCCGAGCATGCGTGTTTATCCGAAAGAAGCGTGGGTGCCGTGGCAAATCTAACCGTACAACAGATCGAGGTGCTTCTTAACAATGATCCGAGGTATGAAGTTGCGCCGGATTCCTGGAAGTCTGATAGTCACTATCGCTTGCCATTTCAGGGTGCTGAATCTCTCTTGCAGGCGGGTCAGCGCGTTGCGCAGCATATTGAAGATCAGAGCACCGCGATTGCGCCAGCAACATTGAAAATTATCGTCGGTCACGGTGCCGCCATTAGGCACGCCTGTGTGCACTTAGGTATTTTAGATCTGACATTGGTATCCACTATTTCGATGCATCATGCCCGTCCTGTGTTTATTAGCTGTTTCGAGGACGGCTGGCGCATGGTGGGTGGAGAGTGGAAACAACGTGCTCGCAATGGAGAAGGGGATGAGATTCGTGAATGACCATAGTCGGAACTATTCGAGTTTGCCAGTAGTAGAAGAGTCATGGCCGCGACAGCCTGAGTTATGCATCGAACAAGACGGTCAGGAAGAAGCGTTGCAACTGGAAGTAAAAGATTACTGTGAGAAAAAGCCGTGGATCTGGACCGGGCGTAGGGTTTACTTTTTTTGCGATATTCATGCGGACGCGGATGCGTTCTTTTTATCGCTTGAGGCTTGTGGTGGGATCAATAGAACTGGCCTTGAAGATGAGGATTTTGAACTATCCGACGCAGGCAAGCAGGCACGATTTGTCATCGGTGGAGACTGCTTTGATAAAGGTCCGAGTAATCTTAGATTGTTAGAAGTGATTCACCAGTTATATGTCAAAGGTGCGGAGATAGAATTGTTAGCTGGTAACCACGATGTTCGAACCTATCTTGGAATCTACTACGCCGAGAGCAAAGATGTCCGTCTGGATCACCTGTTTGTTCGAATGGGCAAAAAGACGGTGCCCCTTTTAAAGGAGATGTACGATTTGTATATCGACGCAGTCCATGATCCACAACCGTTGCTCACGGATGCCGAAATTCGTGATCTGCTATTTCCTGCGGATAGCTGGTTTGAGAACTTTCCCTTGGCAGCGAAGGACTGGATAGCTGAGCGAAAACTCCAAAAAGAACTGGTGAGGATTCGCGAAAAAACGCGCGAGTTCGATGAAGCAATGACCAGTATCGGGCTCGATCTGAATAAGGTGTACGCTGCGGTGAATAAGTTTCGAGAACTATTCTTCCAGCCTGAAGGCCGTTACTACTGGTTTTTCTCAAAGATGAAGCTTGCCCATCGGGAGGGTTCCTATCTTTATGTTCATGCTGGTATGGACGATCAAATTGCTGAGGCGCTGTTCAACGGTGGTACTGAACGGCTTAACGAGCAGTTTAACGAGCTGTTTAGCTCAAACCCATTTGCGCTTTATCACGGCGTGCTAGGAAACGTTTTTCGGACCAAGTATCGAGAGTTTGAATACAAGTTCTCGGCAGCGGGTGTCAAACACCTCCATCAAGCCGGTATCTACGCAGTTGTCCATGGACATCGAAAATTAATGCATGGTCAGAGATTGGTCGTTCGAGAGGGAATGCTGAACTTTGAATGTGATGCGTCGGTGGACTGCAATACCCGGAAGGTTACCGGTCTAATTGGCCCCGGTGCAGCCACGGTTGTGTTTGAACCGGATGGGCGAGTGAGAGGCATCAGCACTGACTATCCGTTTATTAAGGTTTTTAGACCAGACTACATTACCGTTGCGCCCCTTCCCTGACATGGTAGATTAGTCCGCTAGATACATTGGATTTTCTTAAAAACGCTGACCATTGGAATAAAACGTGCCGATTGATGAAGGTGTAAATACTGATCTGAGATTTCTCCTCCTCGAGGTGAGAAAGCAAGCCAAAGCTTCTCTGGCCGCGATTGAACGTCCGACCGCTAAGAAGCTAGAGAAGATCAGAATTCGTGAAGACTATATCGACAATCTTAAGAACACGATAGAAAACAAAAGCTATTTCAATATTCATCAGCAGGAAGAGGGCCAGATGAATGGCTTTCGTGCGGTCATCACCATTGCGTCGAATCTTGAGCGCTGTGCAGACTTCTTCAAAGCCATTGCCGAACAGATGGAATACGTCAAGGATCCGGAAAATTTTCAGCAGTTTGAGCTTCGGCGATATTACCGAGTGATTTATCGCGCAATCGACGCGATCTATCCGGCGCTCACCGAACACAATCTAGATCTTGCACAAAAGATTTGTGATTACGAGGAGACCCTAGATGAGTACTACAAGGAGTCTCATCAGAAAATTAAAGCCAACCTACAGCAGCGGCGAAAAGTCGGAGACATGTTGGCACTGTTGGATATCGTTCGATACCTCGAGCGTGCCGGAGACAGTTTTCTCAATATTGGCGAGGCGATTTTTGATATCCACGTGGGTGAGAAGATGGGTATCGTCCAATTTAAGAATCTGCGTAGAGGCTTAGAGAGCCTTAACGTCGATATTAGTACCGACGCAATTGAGTTTACTCCAATCATGAATACGCGTTCCGGATGCCGTGTGGCGAAAATCTCGATACCGAATCGAGCGGACCAGCGACCGGTATTTTATAAGGAAGGCCTCACAGAGAAAGTTAAAGCAGACATTGTTGGCCTAAAATTCTGGCAGCAGAAATTCCCAGGTAAGACGCCGAAGATCCTCTGGGACAATACCCGTAAAGACCACACAATATTGCTGCTGGAATATATAGACGGTGATGATTTGATGGCGATTATGCTCAAACCACGGGCAGACTTAGATCGCGCACTACAAATGCTGGGTTCGAACGCCTCAAGAATATGGCTCAAAGCGAAGCGAGATCGAGGCCAGAAGCCTGATTTTGTTAATCAGTTGAGTCGTCGAAAAGACGATGTCGAGTCTGTCCATAGTGCTCTGTTTGATTTGGATCATCTTGATGAGATGTTAGATCGGGCTCGCAACATTGAGTCGAAGTTGAGGGTACCGTTCACCACGTTGATTCACGGTGATTTTAATGCCGATAACATTCTGATACAGCTTGAACAAAAAAAGGTGTATTACGTTGATGTTCATCGATCCAAATATGGTGACTATGTGCAGGATGTATCGGTATTTCTCGTTTCGAATATTCGTCTGCCAATTTTCAGTTCCGACGTTCGAGCCCGGCTGAATTCAGCTAACCGTGCCATGTACGCCTGCGGTGCGAGTTTCGCTGCAAGACAAAAAGATCCCTGGTTTGATGCCAGGCTAGCCCTGGGGTTATTTCGTTCTTTAATCACTTCGACTCGATTTATCTTCGACAAAAGTTTTTCATCAGCGCTCTATGACCGAGCCGAATTGATTCTAAATACCCTTGAGCAGCATGATTCGGATTTTAAGAAGTTCAAGTTAACCGAAGAGCTGTTTCTATATGAGTAAGTCTTTGAACATTGGCGTGATTGGCATTAGGGGCGCCTGGTCGACAGAGTCCCTGAGCACTCAGCTCAAGCGTAAAGGTGTGGGAGGTGAGGTGCTGGAATTGCACGAAATTGCCTATGACCTGAGTACCGGTCGATTTGACCATGATCATCACGACCTTGAAGAATTTGATGGGTTTATTCTGAAGAAAATGGGCAAACAATATTCATCGAACCTGCTTGATCAACTGGAGCTTTTGGAACTGCTCGAGCGAAAAGGGCTTCGATTCTTTTCATCCCCTGCGAAAATTCGTCAGATGATCAGCCGATTGTCCTGCACAATTCGATTGTGGGAGAACAATATTCCAATGCCCCCGACGTTCATCACTGAAGATCTCGATGCAGCGATTGATTGGGTTGAGCAGCAAGGAGCGGTAGTACTGAAACCGCTTTACAGTACAAAGGCGAGGGGCATGGCTCTGATTCACAATGCTGACGAAACCCGTGTTGCTGTTCAAAGCCTGTTTGACTCCGGCGAAAAGATTATCTACTTACAACAAAAGTTGGACCTTTCCGGTGCGGACTACGGTTTAGTCTTTCTTGGCGGCAAGTACCTGGGCGCTTACGCGCGAGTCGGTGACGGAAGTAGTTGGCATACCACCACCCGTCAGGGAGGAAAGTATGCTTCCTTTGAACCTGGCCCCGACATGATTGCCCTGGCTGAAAAGGCCCAGGCACCTTTTGATTTGGATTTCACCTGCGTGGATATTGCGGAAACCAAAGAGATGGGCTCGGTGGTGTTTGAGGTCTCAGCATTTGGCGCTTATCGGGGTTTGTATGAAAGTACCGGCCTGGATGCTTCAGATTTGTTGACTGATTACGCCATCAAGAAATTGCAGGAATAAACCTTAGTCCTTGGCTGGGGGGGCTAATTCTGGGGCGCTTTGAGTTCAGGCTCGGTATTAGTCGATGCTTGACTGCGGGCGCCAATAAAGCCCGCAATGCGCTCCAGAGCGTCCTGTGCTTCGGCGAGGTCCGGGCCAAACCCTTGAAACACATGTACCATTTTTGGCCATAACTGAAGAGTGACATCGCTACCCGATACACGGGCTTTGTTGGCATATCGTTGGGCATCGCCATAGAGCATTTCGTCCGCGCTGGCCTGGATTAGGATCGGCGGCAAGCCCGAAAGCTTACCCAGTAGCGGTGACAGCATTGGATCATTGGGTGCTGCGCCACCGGCTAGCCTAGAAATCAAATGCACGACCCCTAAAGGTATTTTCAACATCTGTCCCAGGCTAGGACCGAGAAACGGGTCAGAACGTTGATTCGACTTCCAGGTAGGACTACTCATCGTTGCATCCGTAAGAGGAGCTAGAGCAATTGCTCCATCGACGGCTGGCAATTTATTATCCCGAGCCCAGGCAATCACTGACAGCGTTAGGTTGCCTCCGGCTGAATCTCCGGCGACATACAGTTCTTGCGGGGCGCCAGTTCCTTCAGGTCCATTCTGAAGAATCCATTGGTAGGCAATTTGAGCATCTTGGTGGCAGGCAATGGTCTTAAACTCAGGTTGCATACGGTAGTCGATCGAGAGTACCGCAACCCCCGCTCGACGGGACAACTCGGCCGTAATATACCGGTGTGAACGTGGGCTACCGACTCGAAAGGCGCCGCCATGTAAGTAGAGCAGGCGCCGATTTGGGTCGGCTCGATCCGCCATAACCCATTCCGAGGTAATGCCATTTACGTCCACCGGGGTAATCACCGCGTCAACTTCTTGAAAAAACAGCTCTTCCATTCGCTGCCGCTGGTCCGCAATCTTGATGCCGCTCTGCTTTTGAAAGGCTTTGAGTCGCTCAATTACTGCACTATGGCCATCACTGAGGTCAGCTTCTGATATTACAAGCGGATCTTTGGGTGAATCAAACTGGCTGTGGTCCTTGGCACGATAGCCCCGGCTGACGAAGAACAGTGTGATCGCTGCGAGCAACAGAAAGGTCAAAAACAGGTACATTGCGAGATCCAATTGGCTTCGATTCAGCAAAAGGTGACACAGACCAAGAGTGAAAGGCAAATGTCGATATTGCATGAGGCTGACGTAATGTTAGTCTTGGCCCACAAACAACAATACGACTACGAATGAAAGGAAGAGTTTATGCCAGATATTGATAGCGACCTATTTACGCTCGCCATGTCAAAAGAAGCCGAGCCTTTGATGGCAGCGGTAAAAAAACATATCAAAGAAAATGTAGAGCCAATTGAAGAAGAGTTTCGCGCACTTGAAAAAGAAAAGACCGATCGCTGGTCCTGGCATCCTCGTCAGCTCGAACTGCTTGAAGGCGCCAAGGATAAGGCCAAGGCTTCGGGATTGTGGAACTTCTTTCTTCCTGAGTCAGAAATTGGTTCAGGCTTAACCAATTTGGATTACGCTTATATCGCGACGGAACTCGGCAAGGTCCCTCTCGCTTCTGAATCTCTAAACTGTAGCGCTCCAGACACCGGAAACATGGAAGTGCTGGAACGAGTTGGAACACCCGCACAAAAAGAAAAATGGTTAACGCCATTGCTTAATGGCGAGATTCGTTCTGCCTATGCCATGACAGAGCCAGGCATACCCTCATCAGATGCCAAAAACATCAGTACCAGTGCGGTACTGGACGGCGACGAATGGGTGATCAATGGCGAGAAGTTTTATATCTCAGGTGCCGGTGATCCCCGTTGCACGATTATGATCGTGATGGTGAAAACCAGCCCCGACGCTGCACCTTCGAGACAGCAGTCACAAATACTGGTGCCGAAAGATACTCCGGGAGTCGAAATCCTGGAAGCTATGCAGGTGTTTGGTCAGGATCATGCTCCCCGAGGCCACATGCATATTC
>JBLHQQ010000027.1:0-16475 GCA_047625245.1 Candidatus Azotimanducaceae bacterium | reverse complement strand
TAGAACCCATTCCGTTCTCTGATATAACCGGCATCAAAGGCGAACGAGAACTGATCGACTTTTCAGTCGGCGCAGCAGGCGCCGGATTGATCTACACCTATGCTCATCGAAACGGATTTGGCGCAGATGCATTAGAGCGAGCGATTCAAACCGCGGATCGATTGCTCGAAGTCGGAGAGGAAACACCGGACGGTACTTCATGGCTCATGATGGTCGATATGGCTTTTCTCTTTACTGCACCAAATTTTGCTCACGGTAGCGCTGGCGTCGGCTACTTTTTTGCGGACCTATATAAGGATACTCAGGACCAACGATATTTGGATGCCGCGATCAGTGCTGCAGACTATGTTATGGCTAAAACATTTGAACAGGATCAAGGCTTTCTGGTTTGTCACAACGAAGAAGAAGATCCCGCCCGCACTTTTTACCTTGGTGTCTGTCATGGCCCAGCGGGCACGGGGCGACTCATGTTTCTATTGTCAGAGTTAACCGGGGATAAGAAATATTTTGTTTGGTTAGAGAAAAATTTCCTAGGGTTGGAATCGACCGGGGCTCCGGAAATTCGAAGTCGCGGCCTTTGGCAAAATCATGGCCAGTGTTGCGGTGATGCAGGTATCGGCGATTACGCCCTTTACCTCTTTAATGAGACCAAGAATCCGCACTATTTAGAATTTGCGCAACGGGTTGCTACTCATATGGTTGACGTGGCTGACCCTTCGAAAGGCCTTTCCTGGGATCAAGCAGAACATCGGGGCCAACCCGATTTTCTTGAAAAGCAAACGGGATATATGCAAGGCGCCGCAGGTATCGGCAGTTTCCTTGTCCATCTCGGCACCACACTTAAGGAGAAACCCGTCAAACTGGTGATGCCTGACACGCCTTTCATTTTATAAAAAGAGAGCTTAACCAAAAGAAGCTTAGTTAAAGTGGCGCCGGTCCTTCAACCTGGACTCGATAAATTTTTCGAGATTGATCATCGGCATGATCGTGGACCGCATAATGCAGAAGACACCGGTTGTCCCACATCACCAGATCACCTTTATTCCAGTGATGCCGCGCTTGATACTCAGGTCGAACACTATGTAGATATAGGTATTCAAGTAACGCTTCGCTTTCCTGCTGACGCCAACCGACAAACTTGTTGGTAAAGGCGCGGCATACATAGAGCGCTCGCTCACCGGTTTCATCATGGGTTCTCACGACGGGATGTACTGCGCGAGGTGCCTCGGCACCGTCAGCCTTATAAGTAGCCGCAAGTCCCGCCGCACTATGTACCGCGGTTAGGCCATCAACGATTCCTCTCAAACCATCCGAAAGCCCCCGGTAGGCGAGCTGCTGATTTGAGAATGCTGTATCGCCGCCAATATCAGGAACTTCTAAGGCATACAGCATCGTCAATTTTGGCGGGGCCAGGTGATAGGTCATATCTGAGTGCCAGTGTTGATTGATATCCTTGGCCTTGCCAACGTTTCTAAGTTCGATAATGTCTGGATATTTCTTCATCCCAGCATAGGGGTGACGAACCAGCTTTCCCCATCGTGCGGCAAACGCCATTTGATCCTCGGGGGTCAACTGCTGATCAGGAAAAGCCAAGACGTGGTGTTGCAAGAAGAGATTATTGATCGCGACCCAATCGTCTTCATCTACCCGCCTCAAATCCACGCCAAAAACTTTTGCGCCAAGGGGAGCCGAAATTACATCCACTTTCATTGTTTACAACCTTCTTTGTCAGGAATTTTTTTTGGTAAAAATTTTCCAATGCCCGCAATGTAGACCGAATCGACAAAGACTTACACTGCTGCTCTGGGCATTCGCCAGGCGCCAGAGATTGTACCGCTCGAGGAGTTTCTGTACACTCGCGCGCCCCCGTCGCGGCAAAACAATATGTCCTGACGATTGGTTCAACTACACTATGAGGCATTCCATAGTGTGACTTATTGTTTCTGTAGGCTTTAACATGTTCGAAATAAACGCATCAAAAGTGACATCCATCAAGAACGATGTCCTTTCAGGCATCACTGTCGCCCTCGCCCTCGTACCCGAAGCCGTGGCATTTGCCTTTGTGGCGGGTGTTGCGCCGCTCGTCGGTTTGTATGCGGCGTTTATGGTCGGACTGATAACCGCTTGTATTGGCGGTCGACCTGGCATGATCTCTGGTGCAACCGGAGCCTTAGCGGTTGTCATGGTGGCTCTCGTTGCAGACCACGGCGTTGAGTATTTATTTGCCACCGTTGTGCTGATGGGGATCATTCAGATCACCGCTGGGCTATTCAAGCTGGGGAAGTTTATTCGCATGGTGCCCCATTCCGTGATGCTAGGGTTTGTAAATGGACTCGCCATCGTTATCTTTCTCGCTCAACTCGGCCAATTCGGCATTGCTGGCGAAGCCGGCTGGCTTGACGGCACGTTTATGCAAGGCAGCATCATCGATGTAGCCTGGCTCGAAGGTGTGGAGCTTTACATGATGCTCGGACTGGTATTTGTCACGATGTTGATCATCCACTTTCTACCCCGCCTCACCAAGATCATCCCCTCGTCATTAGCGGCGATACTGGTTGTGAGCTTTCTAGTGTTCGGTCTCGACCTTGATACCCGTGTTGTCGGCGACATCGCTTCGATCAAAGGCGGGCTACCCACCTTCCATGTACCTGTAGTGCCATTCTCCTTTGAGACGCTGACGATCATTTTGCCCTACTCCATCATCCTAGCGGCCATTGGTTTGATCGAATCACTGTTGACCCTTCGATTGGTTGATGAGGTGACCGAGACCCGCGGACATGGCAATAGAGAGTGTGTCGCCCAGGGCGTTGCCAATACCGCAACAGGTCTATTTGGTGGCATGGGCGGTTGCGCCATGATCGGGCAAAGTATGATTAACGTAAATTCAGGTGGTCGAGGACGACTTTCAGGCATCACCGCGGCGTTATGTCTGCTGGCATTTATTCTGGTGGCGTCACCACTAATCGAGCAAATTCCCCTGGCTGCCCTCATCGGTGTGATGTTTATCGTCGTGATAGGCACTTTTGAGTGGAGTAGTTTTCGGGTCATCCGCAACGTACCCCCCAGTGATGCCGTGGTTCTCGTTCTGGTTTCTGCAGTGACGGTGGCCACGGATCTCGCGATTGCTGTCGTTGTCGGTGTCATCGTTTCTGCATTGGTATTTGCCTGGGAACACGCAAAACACATTCTGATTGAAGCTAGAGAAGATCATCAGGGCTCAACGGTTTACGCAGTGACGGGCCCACTGTTCTTTGGCTCTGTCACCTCCTTTCTGGATCGGTTTGATCCTGCCCAGGATAACGATGATGTCATCATTGATTTTGCCCGATCCCGAGTTGCCGACCATTCTGGACTCGAGGCCATTGACACCCTTGCCGAGCGGTATCTCAGCGCGGGCAAAACACTGCACCTGGTACACCTAAGCGACGAGTGTCGAAAGCTACTCAAGCGAGCTGGTAGTCTAGTTGAAGTTAACGTCATTGAAGATCCGCGCTATTTTGTTGCAGATGACGTTTTGGGTTAAGCGCAATTTTTAAATCAAAGGCTAGAATTGACTTAGTCCGCAATGGGCTGAAGTCGGGGTTATTTTCCTATCATCAAAATTCGAAGCTTTGCGGGTTACGTTCGTAAGAACTCAACCCTAAACTGATGACCTTATCGTAAGAGATGAACAGTATGAGGTGCACGGCATGAGTGAATCAGAGATCGCGATAGACCCTTATCTGCACTATCAACAACTTCGTAATGAAACGCCGGTCGCTCGCATCGAGGGCGGCCCATGGCAGGTGTCCCGCCACGCCGATGTACATTCGATTCTGAGAGACAATCAGACATTCTCATCGGACGTATCGATGAGGCCCCCTGAAGAACGTGTGTCGCCGAGTATGTTGTTTAGCGACCCGCCGATTCACAATCGCCTCCGCAAACTGGTGAGTCGCGCTTTCAAACCTTCACACATCGAAGGCCAAAGAGAGCTGATCACCGACCGATGTGTAGAACTGGTCCAGGACATGGCTGCTCACGACAGCGTCGATCTGGTCAATGCGCTTGCTGCACCATTACCCGTCACAGTTATTGCGCACATGTTGGGTGTCGAAGATGGCAATATTCAAACTTTTAAGCGATGGTCTGATGCGATCTTCAGCAATATCGGTGATATCCTCTTTGCGCAACCGAGTGCCGAGGCCGCCGCCGCCAGTGAGGAAATGAGTGCCTACTTCCTCGAAAAAATCGAGGAACTCAGAGCCAAGCCGCAGAACCACCTACTTGGCAGACTCGTGGAAACTGAAACCGACGAGGGTATGCTGGACAACGAAGAGCTCTTGAGTTTCTGCCGCCTGCTGCTGATTGCAGGCAATGAAACCACCACCGGACTCATCACAGCTTCAGTTCGAGTCTTTGATGAATTCCCCGAGACATTGCCGCAACTCTATGAAAAGCCAGATATGATCCCCACTTTTGTGGAGGAAGCACTTCGGTTTTACTCGCCATTTTCCACCACCGTTCGAAAGACCACCAGGGATGTCGAAATTGACGGTACTCTCATCAAAGCAGGTGAACTGGTACTCCCGCTGATGGCCTCAGCCAATCGAGATGAGCGAGTTTTTGACCAGCCTGAAAAATTTATCATCGACCGCAACCCAAACCCTCACCTGGCGTTTGGATTTGGCATTCACTTCTGCCTGGGTGCTCATCTTGCCCGCCTCGAAGGAGAGATCGCCGTCAAAGCACTTGTGCAACAATTCTCCTCCATCAAACTGGTGGAGCAAGACCACAGCCAAATGAGTGCCCTGGGTGGCCCCGACGAGTTGATGGTAAAACTCACTATAAGATAGTGCTCAGACCAGGGGTTGTCTGTCGTTCTCTGTGAACTTCACCAAACTTTGGTATCAGCCACCGCTTCTGCTACGCAGAAATCAGGCAAGCCATTGTTTTATAAAGACTTGCATTTCTGGCATAGGCTTTGCTTTATCACTCTGAGCAACCCAAATACTATTAGTCCAGAGCGGAGAACCTCGTGAATCAAGAGCAAGCCAAAGAACACATTGAAGAGCTACGGGGGTTCTACTCACACCTTGCTTCCTACGTGGCAGTGAACTGCTTTTTACTGGCGATTAACTTGATGAACTGGGAGGGCGAACTCTGGGTACTTTATCCAGCTGGTGGCTGGGGAATCGGCATGGTTTGTCACGCCTTCTCAGTATTTTTTAGTGGTTCTCAGTGGCAAGAACGAAAAATGCAGGAACTCACTGGTTGGACCGCAACCCAGGATGAACTAGATCGTTTATCCGAACGTACCGAGGCTCTGATTTCCATCCTATCGAGCGTGGATTGGAAAGCGATCGATCCGGACCTGCTGCAAAGCAAAGAAAACCTCCTTAAAGCCCAGCATAAAATTTTCTCCATGCAAGCTAACGGCGAAGCCGCTAACGACTCAAACAAGGATGACGTGGTGCGAGAGCTTGAGGTCCTTGAAGCCTTTGTGACGAGTAGCAAATTCAGCTATTACGATCAGGCCTCTCGAGACCCAAAGGCCTAACCCGCAAGCTCCGCGGGCTGAACCCCCGGGGTTCCGAACTGTAGCTGGACCATTCTCTTATACATCGGGTCTCGAACCATCAGCTCATGGTGCCGACCCACATCAAGAATTTCCCCCTCGTCCATCACCACAATCCGGTCAGCTTTTTGCACAGTTGATAGGCGATGAGCAATCACAATCGTTGTTCTGCCCACTTGCAGATGATCCAACGCTTCCTGCACGAGTCGTTCATTTTCCGCATCAAGTGCACTGGTCGCCTCGTCCAATAGCAGCACGGGTGGGTCCTTCAGCACTGCGCGAGCAATCGCGATTCGCTGTTTTTGTCCGCCAGAAAGTCTTGTACCTCTTTCCCCCAGATAGGTGTTGTAGCCTTCTGGGAGTCGTTCTATAAACTCATGGGCAGAAGCCGCCAGTGCCGCCGCCATAACCTCCTCGTCAGTCGCATCCGGTCGACCAAATCGGATATTCTCCATGGCGCTAGCCCCGAACACAGTCGTATCTTGAGGCACAATACCAATTCGAGCTCGGACAGCTTTCGGATCCGCGCGGGAAATATCCACTCCATCTAATACAATTCGGCCGCTCTCGGGATTGTAGAACCGAAGTAGCAGCTGAAAGATCGTGGTTTTACCAGCTCCAGAAGGGCCCACTAGAGCAATGTGCTCGCCGCTTCGAATCAACAGATCAAAATTGTTAGTCGCAATAGAATCAGGTCTTGATGGATATCGAAAAGTTACCGCTTCAAGTCTGAGTTGGCCGGTGCACGGCTGGGGAAGCGATACTGGGTTTAAGGGCGACCGAATGGCAGGTTCTAACAACAGCAGTTCTGAGAGTCTCTCCATTGCCCCGGCAGCCCGTTGCAATTCTCCCCATATCTCGCTTAAAGCTGCAGCAGATACACCCACAAACATCGCGTACAGGACGAATTGACCCAGCTCACCACCAGTGATTTCTCCCGCTAGTACATCCCTTGCACCTAACCAGAGAACAAAAATTAGAGCGCCGAAAACGCCTGTAGAGGCAACAGTCGTAAACAGCGCGCGAACTTTTTGCCTGAGAACTGCAGTGTCAAAGCTCTTTTCCACGGTTAGGCGAAACCTATCGGACTCACGATCCTCACTGACATAAGCCTGAACTGTTTGCACGGCGTGTAGAATTTCTGAACTCTGACTGCTGGCGTCCGCGACCCGATCCTGGGAGTCTCGGGACAAACGGCGAACCCAACGACCAATCAGCAGTATCGGTGCAAAGATCAGTGGCAGGATGACCAGCAGGATCCCTGCTAGCTCGAAATTTGTGTATGCCAATAGGGCCAGCGCTCCGACAAACTGGATCGAAGAGCGAAGAATAATCGATACCCCGACACCAGAAATAGCTTGTATCAGCGTAGTGTCTGCCGTTAGCCGAGATAGAACCTCGCCAATTTTTGTGACCTCAAAGAATATCGGATCCATTTTCAGAACGTGACGAAAGACGCGCTCCCTAAGATCTGCGACAACTCGCTCTCCAAGCCAATTCACAAAGTAGGACCGAGCAGCACCAAACACTCCAATCAGCACGGCAAAAAGCATCAAGATGAGAAAGTAACGATTTACATTGGTCGCATCTTCCACAGTAAACCCATGGTCAATGACATTCCGCACCGCAACCGGCATCGCTAACATCGCCGCGGAGGAAACCAGCAGGGCTAACATCGCGAGAAACAATGTACCCTTGTAGGGCGTGATAAAAGGAACAAGCATTCGAAGCGGATGCAGCGACGCGCCCTTAGGTCGCTGTTCGGGTGTTTCAGTGTCGGTCATGGAGGCGACTATCAGATTGGAAGGAGATCAATTCTAACCTGATCGGAGCAATAGATCGCCTGCCGTTAGGCAGGCGGAAGAAAGTGGCGTTTTAGCCAATCGATGAGATAGCCGTTAAAAAGATCCGAATGCTCTCGTTGCATCCAGTGTCCTGACTTTTCAATCAGGTGCATTTCCAAATTGCTGCATCGCTCTGGCATATCAGCTGCAAACTCTGGCCGAAGACCTGGGTCCCATTCGGCTGTCAACATCAGGCACGGAATGTCTAAAGGCTTTACGCCAACCTCTGGATGATCGAAGGCGTTTTGGTCAATATTTCGATACCAGTTAATACCGCCTCGAAAGCCTGTGTTTGTGAAACATTTAACGTAATGGGCATAACTTTCATCGTCAAGCAGTAGATCTCCAGTGCCTCCTTCTGACTTCGGGTTTAAAAACGGGTTCATGTTGATCTTTCCTTCCGAAAGGGCCGCTTCATAAACCTCCCTTAAGGGAACGCTACTACGCATGATGTTGGAGACGATGGTTTCAACGTGATCTTGCATATGAGTCTCCGCCACACCCGGCTCCTGAAACCAAGCAACATACTGGCGATCCACTTCACCCTCAACGACCGCGAGGTGTTTTGCCAAACTAGGAAACGGCATGTAAGGCGTACAGCCCGCCGCTATTCCAACCACTCTTTCCGGGTGCAATACCGACATACCCCAGGTCACGAAACCACCCCAGTCATGACCAACAAAAACGGCCTTCTCTATATCCAGGGCATCAAGTAGCGCGACAAGATCACCGGTCAACTCAGACAATGAGTACTGATCAACATTTGGGGGACATGAACTGCCTCCATAGCCACGCATATCTGGTGCTATGGCGCGGAATCCGGCTGTAGCAACTGCAGGAAGTTGATTTTGCCAACCTAATGCAAGGTCCGGAAAACCGTGACAAAACACCACTGCAGGTCCAGACCCAGACTGATAGGTCTCAAGGTGAAATTTTGAATCTCCTGCACGACCCGGCAACGGAACGGTCATTTTGGATATCGAATTGTCGCTCACTGTTCGTGACTCGTTCTAGTTTTTGGCAAGTTAGCCGAGCCTTGAGGACCTCGAATAAGCTTACCAGGTAGCGCCCCGGTCGCTTTGCCTTCTCGATAGATCACCTGTCCGCTACAAATTGTGAGGTGGTAGCCGGTAATGTCTTGAAGATATCTCTTACCCTCAGCAGGTAAATCATAAGCAATTCGAGGCCCATGAATTTGTAGATTATCAAAATCAATGACGTTGATATCCGCCTTCATCCCCACTGCAATGACACCACGATCATTCAGCCCATAACATTTTGCCGTTACACTCGTTTGGTTATGGACCAGCTCTTCGATCGATATACGCTCCCCTCGAGTTCGGTCTCTAGCCCAGTGAGTTAACAAAAAAGTCGGAATGCTGGCATCACTCACAACACCACAATGGGCCCCTCCATCGGCCAATCCATAGATAGTATTCGGATGGCGCATCAGTTCAGCAGTGGCGTCTAGATTTTTGTCCACGTACCCTAGCATTGGCAGATAAACCAGATCAGCACCGGTATCAGACATCATGACTTCATATAGAACTTGCTGCGGACTGCAGCCTCTGGATTTTGCTAGTGACGCAATGCTGTTTTCTGAGGCAGGTTCATAGTCAGGAATCTTGCCAAGCGGATACATGCCATCAAAACCTCGAAGTATCATGGCGAGTACACCGTCAAATCGATCGTAGTCGGGCGGGTTAGACAAGATAGCCTGGCGAACAGCAGGGTCGGACAGCGCTATTCTTTTTTCTTCAGGAGAAAGATGGTGGATCAACCGATAGTCTTTGTGGAGCATAAATGGATGAACGCTACTCTCAAACCCCAGCAGTAACCCGACGGGTCTTGGCGCAATCTGAGGACTAATCAACGCACCTTCTTCTGCTGCCACTTCAGACGCGCGCAACAACCTGCGCCACTGGTCAGGATCACCAGAACTTTGAACGACGCTATACAAAACTCTTCGGCCTGTTTCTCGGCTTAGCTGTTTCATCCACCCAAGCTCGTAGTCCTCGGGCTTGTAGTCACTCGCCATCTGGAACACCCCGTGGCCCACTTCGCCGAGGACTTTGCCAATCCCCATCAACTCTTCGCGAGCTGCCAGAGTGCCGGGCACCAGGTCACCACTTTTTGCCCGATGCAGTGTAGTCCGAGAAGTCGAGAAGCCCAGCGCACCTGCCTCCAGAGATTGTTTAACAATCTTTGCCATCGAATCAATTTGCTCAGGGCTTGCGTGGCGATCGTTAGCGCCGTCTTCACCCATCACATAAGTGCGAACCGGCCCATGGGGCACCTGAGTGCCTATATCTATGACGTATGATTTTGCCTCAAGCGCATCCAGATACTCAGGGAAAGTCTCCCAAGCCCAGTCAATACCTTCAGCCAGGGCGCTGCCTGGTATGTCCTCGACGCCTTCCATGAGCTGTATCAAGAAGTCATGTTGATCTGGTTTTACCGGCGCGAAGCCCACACCGCAGTTACCAATGACAACCGTCGTTACACCATTCCAGCCCGCTGGTGTGAGATAGGGATCCCAGGTCACCTGACCATCGTAATGGGCATGGATGTCGACCCAACCCGGTGTGACTAACAATCCGGTTGCGTCAATTTCCTCCCGACCCGGGCCAATATTGACTCCCACTGCAGTGATGGTATCGGCATCAATCGCAACATCCAGCAAACCGCCAGCCACTCCAGTACCATCGATTACGGTTCCGCCACGAATCACCAGATCATGCATATTGATCCTTATTAAACACTTACATGACTTAATCAAATCATGATTAAATGACAACTGTCAATTTAATAGGCCACGTCTTTCAGGGCTAAAACTCTTAGCGCGGCAACAATCCATCAAAAATAATGCCTGCCGCCAATACAGCTTGCTCTCGAATCGACGTCGCTCGAACATCGCCGTCCAGGTCTGCCATTCGCTCCGACAGAGCTGGTAGAGCAAACAACCCACCTAATCCATGGATTGTCAGGAAATACAGCAAGCTCCCCGAGGTTGGCTTAAGACGCCCTTCTGCAACCAGCTTCGCCATCCATTGATCGCCAAATTCGCGGGCCGGTTTAAGATAGGTATCAAACAGGTAGTCTAGTCTTGGACCAGGACGACTGGCCTCTTGATTGACGATTTGTAACAGGGCTGGGTGGGCCGCATGAATTTCGATGGTTTTAACAAACAAACCTCGCAATACCACCAATTCGTCGTCACCGAGAGATTTTCCTTCCCGGACAAGCTCCTCCTCGAGTTTGCCAAAACCCCAATCTACCGCGGCAAACCAGAGTCGTTTCTTGGTGCCAAATCGTTGCGGGATGAGATTGTGACTGACATTTAACTGGCGAGCGATTTCTCGTATGGATGTCCCATCAAAGCCATTTTCACCAAAAGCCTGAAGCACCAAACTCAACAACACCGCATCAGGGATAGCACTCACGCCTGACTTGTTGGGTCGACCCCGCGTCCTACTGACCATATTGTGACTCAACCAAACACGCGGAGATTGTCCCCGCTATCTAGAGCTATCTTAGAGCAGATTTCACGAGATACCGAGCTGAAACATTCGCGAGTTTATCAAGTAGACTGTGAAGCATAGAAAATTTAGGTCGAACAACAATGAGCAACAATCAGCTAACAATAGATGGCAATGTAGCACCGGGTTTTGAATCGGTACGAGCGTTGTTTGAACACAATATGCAAACCCTGGAAGAACGAAATACCCAGCTGTGCGTCTACTACCAGGGTCAGCAAGTTGTCGACCTTTGGGCTACTGCCATTAGTGATGCCGATTTCACTCCAGACTCATTGATCAACATTTTTAGCAGCGGCAAGAGCCTGGAATCGATTGCCGTGGCATCCTTGGTGGGCAAAGGTTTACTCGACTACAAAGCCAAAATCACAGACTACTGGCCAGAGTTTGGGGCGCAGGGTAAAGGTGAGCTGACGGTTGCAGAGTTGATGCGTCATGAAGCAGGGCTTGCTGCCTTTAACGTGTCGATTGAGCCAACGGACCTTCTGACGAGTAATATCAAACAAAATAAGATCGGAATAATTATCGAAAATCACCCACAAAAATTTCGAGAGGGTGGCAGCAAACGTGAATATCATGCAGTCACCCGAGGTTGGATCGTGAATGAGTTATTCCGCCGGGTAGATTCAGCCGGACGAACCATTGGTGAATTCCTTAAGGAAGAGATTAGTCAGCCATTGCACGTTGAAGCTATCGTTGGCGTCAAGCAAAGCGACCTTGCTAGAAGGTCGAAAGTAGTCCCCTTAAGTTTTGGCTTCCAGTTTATTCAAAGCCTCATTCCAAAATTTTTTGGTAGGCGCATGGAACAAAATATTTTCCAGATTATATACAAGCTATTAAAGCTACTACCCGGCATGCGCAAAGGTACAGGCCGCGGCGCACCGACTCCATTTAAAGGTATGAAGGAAATCGCATTCTTTAACGACCCTTCCGTCGCCATGGGGGAAACGCCTTCTGCGAACACCAATAGTAATGCAAGGTCGCTAGCAAAAATTGCCGCGATGATGTCAATGGGTGGCAAGTGGCAAGATCAGGCCTATATGACAGATGAAGCCTGGCAGGACTTGCACGGCGATCCAATTAAACGGGATATGGGTTTTATGACAACGGTATTCACCCAGGGTGGTGTTGATCAATTTACCGATACCAACGCGAGCAGTCCAAAACTCGAACGGGCTTTCAACTCAGGTCGCGAAGGGTTTTTTGGCTGGATGGGGCTAGGCGGATCAATTTTCCAATGGCACCCCAAACACCAAATAGGCTTTGGATACGTGCCAACATCTCTCAATGTCCTAGATCTATTCAATGAACGAGGTAAAACCTACCAGGCAGAAGTACTACGCTGCGT
Organism: Candidatus Azotimanducaceae bacterium; assembly: GCA_047625245.1. Classification (GTDB taxonomy): domain Bacteria; phylum Pseudomonadota; class Gammaproteobacteria; order Pseudomonadales; family Azotimanducaceae; genus JAHRVQ01. The sequence goes on along the minus strand of JBLHQQ010000027.1, from coordinate 4,190 downwards.
GTCAAAGCTAACAACGTAAGAGTGTTGCGAGACGTCACCTTACTTGCGATGTAATCGGACTGGCAGTTGTCGAATGCCGCGGATAAAGTTCGATTTGAGCCGCGTCTCTGCCCCCACCACTTCGACAAATTCGAAGCGCTGCATGATTTCTTCCCAGATCACTCGGAGTTGCATTTCCGCGAGACGATTGCCCATGCAACGATGCACACCAAAGCCGAAGGAAACGTGATGTCGAGCATTACTGCGGTCGATCACCAACTGATCGGCATCGTTGTGTACGCTCTCATCACGGTTGCCTGATATATACCAGAGAACAACCTTCTCACCCGCTTTCATGTTCTTACCCTTGTACTCATAGTCTTGCGTTAGGGTGCGGCGCATATGAAGTACAGGTGTTTGCCAGCGAACGATTTCCGAGACCATATTAGGAATAAGTGATGGATCCTGGCGCAACTTCGCGTATTCGTCGGGGAACTGATTCAACCCCAGGACACCTCCCGATATCGAGTTTCGTGTTGTGTCGTTGCCACCGACAATGAGCAGCATAATGTTGCCAAGAAACTCGAGGGGGCGTTCAATCATGTCACGGGTTTCCTCCCCATGTGCCAGCATCGTAATCAGATCGCTTCGTTCATTTGGATCAGCCGCGGCTCGTTCCGCCCAAAGCCCCATAAACGTGGTCGCCATATCGTTTAGACCCGCCATGACTTCTTCCTGAGAGGCGCCCTCATCCATGCCCGTGGTCTCAGGAGAACCAATGGAGATATCCGACCAGTAGGTGAGTTTTCGACGATCCTCAAAGGGGAAATCAAAAAGTGTCGCTAGCATTCGAGTGGTGAGCTCAACGCTGACCTGATCAACCCAGTCAAATTCGACGCCATCTGCAGGCAAGCTATCAAGGATTTCGCAAGCGTGTTGACGAATCTTGCTTTCCATTTGGGCCAGGTTTTTCGGCGCAACAGACGGCGCGACCGTCATCCGCTGCTTGTCATGCTTGGGTGGATCCATTGCAATAAAGTTTTCGATGTACTGATCATTTGGGCTATCGCCAATTGCAATAGTAGGAAAGGAAGAAAAAATATCGGGCCGACTTTCGACATGCATGATGTCGTCAAAGCAGGTGATAGACCAATAAGCGCCGAAGGGGCTGTCTGACGTATAATGGATCGGATCTTCACGTCTTAGACGGGCAAAATAAGGACGCCAGGCATCCTGTTGGAAAAGCCGAGAATCACTAACATCAAGCTCATCGAGCGGGGTCTTCTCTGGGTCTGGCAGGTCTCCGATCGGTAATAATGCAGAGGGATGGTCACCGTCTACTCTCAATAGATCTGTGGGTCCGTTGGTATCCGTCATGACTCATCCTCGCTAGTTGTCTCGGCCAACAGGCAGTCTGTCAGACCAACGAGTTCAATGGCTAGAAAATCCTATCAGTTCGCGGCCAAATCATCATTGATAGCTGAATAGAAATAAAACCTAAAGGCAAAGCCTCAAATTTTTCTGGCTCGAAACTTCCGACCCTTTATTTTCTGTTCATTGAGAATCTCGAGGGCCTGTTTTGAAACGGCGCGATCAACCGCGACGAAAGCTGACAGGTCGAAAATACTGATCTTGCCGATAGCACTGCCATCAATCGTTTTTTCACTCGTCAGGGCACCCAAAATATCACCCGCTCGAACTTTTTGTTTTTTGCCACCGTCGATCTGAAGTGTCACCATCGAAGGGCGTGCTGGTTGGACAGCAGGATCAAACTGGCCAATTCGTTTTCGAGGCAGCGTTTCGCCAAGAACCTCTTCCAGTTGCGAAATCTTAAACTCTTCACTTTCATCATATAGGGAGCAAGCAATCCCTGCTTTGCCGGCACGGCCCGTGCGCCCCACTCGATGGGTATGAACCTCTGAATCCCGGGACAAGTGATAGTTCACCACTAAATCCAGTGAATCGATATCCAGCCCTCGAGCAGCAACGTCTGTGGCAACAAGCACCGACAGACTCTTGTTGACGAACTGCACCAAACGATTATCTCGATCTCGTTGAACGAGATCACCGTTGATGGGCAAGGCACTAAAACCGTATTGACGAAGCTCCTTTGCGACCTCTTCGGTCAACACTTTCGTATTGCAGAACACCAGCGCCGAGGTAGGTTGATATTCGTGTAACAGTGAAACCAACGCCTCTGTTCGTTTCGACTTGTCGGCAATTTGGTAGAGAATTTGTTTGATCGTACTTGCATCATGATTGTCTTCAATTTCCACTCGAGTTGGGTCATCCATGACCTTTCGAGCCAAGTGTTCAATATTCTCTGGAAAGGTGGCGCTAAACAGCAAGGTTTGTCGCTGTTTAGGCAGATAGCCGGTGATTAACTCGATGACCTCACCGAATCCCATATCCAGCATGCGATCCGCTTCATCAAGAACAAACATATTCACTTCGCTGAGATTAAGCGTTCCCTTTCGAAGGTGATCTTCAATGCGTCCCGGTGTGCCGACAACAATGTGAGCACCATGCTCCAGAGAACCCTTCTGCGGCCCGAAGGGTACACCGCCACAAAGTGTTAACACCTTAATATTATGAATCTGGCGCGCCAGGTTACGGATCTCTTTAGCAACCTGATCCGCCAACTCTCGAGTCGGACAAAGCACAAGACTTTGTATTCGAAAGCGTTTAACGGCAAGTTTATTCAGTATCCCCAAGCCAAAGGCGGCGGTTTTCCCAGATCCAGTCTTCGCTTGACCAATCAGGTCCACGCCGGACAAAAGCTTCGGCAAAGCAACCGCCTGAATCGGCGTCATAGATTGATAGCCCAGCGTCTCAAGGTTCGAGAGTAGTGCTGGGTTTATGGTCAATGAGGAAAAGTCTGAACTACTCAACAGGGTGTCTTCACGGGGTGGTTTCAAAAATGCAATCCTAACGGTTTATGTCGATGATTGCTGCCTACTTCATCAGGCTTGCACTAGTAATCATGGGTCAAAATGGCCTGTTCAGCCTCTTTACGGTCAATCGTCGAAGGAATTCCGGAGTTTCTTTTGGTCCAATCGGCTGTGAATTTGAAGACGGGGCCCGACAACCACAGCTTTCCACTGTACGTCTGGCGTTGTAATGCCAAGTTTCTGCACAGGCTCGCGTAAAACCAAGACTCTTCAGACAACTTATAGCGAGCGGCTCAGAGAAGCCAAGCAGAGCGCATCGCCTTACTGGTATTGTTAGGTTCGGCTACTTCAAATAGACGGCAAGGTCTTGCAACGTAGAGCAGGTACAATATGCAGAAGTCGGGTGCATAAAGTTAGTTACCGGTAATTTATCCACCATCGAGTCACAAAAGGCTTCGATTAAAGCGACATCACTGCATCAACGTCGTCATCAACATGCACACTAGATGCTGTGAGAAGAGAAACCCCAACGAACAGCACGATTGACGTCACAAACGCCACCAAACCTCCATCAATTCCCCAGGGGAGTTTGATCGAGAATACATTGAGAATGATATTGATAGACAGGCTGGACACAACCGCGACAATCGCTCCTTCTCGGGTTGCGCCTCGCCAGTTTAGACCAATTGCCAAAACTGGAAAAATAGCAGCTGCAAAAGTTGCCCAGCCAATCGCACCCAACAAGGCCACCAATGTATCACTGACCAGGGCAATACCTGCTGCCACTACGGCGAGAATAACGGTGACGATCCGCGCGTTGCGCAACTCGTTGTTAATCACCTTCGCACCAAAGGCTTTAGGTATATCATGAATAATGGCGGCGGTACCGACATTCAAAAATGCGTCTGCGGTCGACATGATGGCGGCAAACAACCCTGCGAAGACAACGCCTGCCAGAATTGGACTTGCAAATACCGACAGGAAAAATGGCGCTGCTTGATCCGCCCCAGTTAATGGCTCCGCCTGTCCATCTAGCACCAGCGCCCTCATCACAACACCAATCGAAATCCACAGGAGTGCAGCAAGGGCATAGCCAATAATAGAAACCGGTAATATTATTCGGTTATCAGCAATCGATCGATTCATCATCATTTTTGTGACCAGGTGAGGCTGACCCGCGACGCCAATGCCAAAGATAAATGCCCAACCAAGACTGACCACAATACCGGCCGTACCAAAGGGCATCATGGCTTCTGCATCATCCTTCAAGATGATACTGCTCGCCTCGGTAAACCCCCCCTCAAAAACCTGAGTCGCGGT
>JBLHQQ010000026.1:0-16553 GCA_047625245.1 Candidatus Azotimanducaceae bacterium | reverse complement strand
CGGCCAATTGCGCATGCACTATTTGGACGAAGGTCCGAAGAGTGGAGAACTCATACTGTGCCTCCATGGCCAGCCAACCTGGTCTTATCTGTATCGGAAGATGATTCCCCTGCTGACCGCCGCCGGATACCGGGTCATTGCACCGGACCTTATCGGCTTCGGAAAATCTGACAAACCGACACTACGTAGTGACTACACCTATGCAAATCATGTTGACTGGCTGGAACAATTTCTCCAAACCCTCGATCTGACAAGCATGACCTTGATGTGTCAGGACTGGGGCGGATTGATAGGCCTTCGAGTACTCACTCAGAATCAAGATCGGTTCGCCCGAGTAGTGGTCGCCAACACAGGTCTACCGGACGCTAAGGGTATTCCCGATGAAATGGCCGCGCCAATGCATGCTTTATTTGATTCAATTCCAGCTCTACCCCCGCAAGAAATGTCTGCCAAACTCAGAGAAAATCAAAACGGAGCTGGTTTTATGTATTGGATCAAATACTGTGACGGCTACACACCACTAACCATAAGCGATGTCGTCAGTTTAAGTTCTCTTGGTGCTGCGCCAATGAGCGACGTTCAAAAACACGCCTACGATGCACCCTTTCCTGACGAGTCATACAAACAAGGTGCGAGGCAATTCCCATCACTGGTGCCGATTTTTCCAGACAATGTTGCCATTCCTGCAAACCGAGCTGCCTGGAAGATCTTAGAAGCTTTTGAAAGGCCGATGATCACTGCATTTTCTGACAAGGATCCAGTAACAGCGGGTGGCCATGTTCGCTTTCAAGAAAACGTTCCGGGAGCAACAGGTCAAAAACACACAACGATTGAAGGCGCCGGTCATTTCCTTCAAGAAGACGCCCCAGAAACTTTGAGCGAAGTCATCGTCCAGTTTTGCCAGGCCAACCCTTTATAAACTCAGCTACAGGAGCAAAAACATGGAGTACAAAAACAGTGTGGTCCCCAATCCCGAACAAATCGCAGGATTTTTTGAACCAGGCCCAGAAGGACCTATCTATATGGTGAACCTTCTTAAGTTTAAAGCCAAAGCGGAGTATGAGGATGGCAGAGAAACCACACTGACGGGTCGAGAAGCCTATGATATCTACGCTGCCGCGGTCTCTCAGCTACTGAAGGAATTCGGCGGTGGCGGGATCTTTGCTGCCGATGTCGAACGCCTAATGCTCGGCGAAGTCGAAGAGCTCTGGGATGAAGTTGCGATCGCCATGTACCCTTCAAGAAAGGCAATGCTGAACATGATGCAAAGCCCCACGATGCAGGACATTTCGATTCATCGCGCAGCAGGACTCAGCGGTCAGATAAACATTGAAACGGCAGGAGCCATAGGCTCTCTTATATCGGGCTAAAGCTCAGCTCGAAGAGTTATTTTTGAGGGTGTGATGATGCTCTTCGAGATGCATGAACCGAACAGCCCAATCGACCAATACTGCGCTAGCTTTATTTACTACCAGGGCTTTCAGCCGGCGCACAAAATGAATACCGGTCCATCAGCGCCGACTAAAATAGCGAGATGCCGATACGGATTTGGAAACCTGCTTTAAATCATTTTATGATCATGTTCGAAGAACGACTATCGGACTACGTTTAACCAATGGCGCTTACACAGAAATATTTACAGGGTCTAAACCGCCAGAAATTTGTCTTTACCCAATAACCAAGATAAATCTCTCCACCAAACTCATGGCTCTCATAAACACCTAAATAGTCGGTGCTTTTATGTTTAGTGCAACAATCCTTGCAAAGGACGTGAGCGATTCTGTGCTCAAAACTCAGCGTACTGCCCTTAGCGAAAACACCGATGGTAAGGGTTTTGGTCCCCAGTCACCTCGCGACATTGGACAATCTCATGGAACCAATGAGCGTCATTTTTCCATGGATCTCAGCCGTAGTCAGCTCAATCTGTGTAATATCCACTTCCACAAAAATGCTGAACATCGCGGCGGTGAATTTAGGGCCTACGCCGGTAATGGCGACGGTAAAGGCACAAATACTGGATACAAATTTAATGGCGAACTCACAGCAGTTTAGTTAAAGCCTGCCAGAAACAGAGTATGTGCCTTTAAAAGCGAGGCGCTTCAATCAGGCGACACTCTTGAAGTACATTTTGTCTATTCATCAGCGCAAGTTCAGCCAGGGCCTACTTTAGGCGCATGTCTTGCTGAGAGCGCCATGAACCCAGGGTGGAAGCCCAGGTGTTGATACTTGCCAATGATCGAAGTGCAATTGATTTTGCAGAGCTAGCAAAAATCGAAAACATCAACGGCTATTATCAGGCCGCCAATATACCGAGTAACACCGGGGTGCCTATTGAATATCTTGGATCTACCACTGTTCCTTCTTATAACGAGAAAGCCTCGCCACTTCAGGTCAGTCGGAGTGTTAGACCAGAGGTGGCTATGCTTGATATCAACTCAGTCTCAAAGTGGTGTGACGATAATATGTTTAACAAAGATCATGCTCATGGTGTGCGTAATCTGGTCACAAACCCCAGGTTGCTGTCACCCATAACTGATCAGACTTGGCAGCTGAGCCCCAGTCTATATCCTTTGCCGCACAAAGTTTGGATGGAAGTAGTCCCAGCAGGCGTGTCAAATGCCAAGAAGCCTTCACACCCATGTTTCACTTAACTCCAAATCATGATTAAGTTAGGCAAACACCAATTGAGAAAAATGTCATGAGAGATAAAGTTGTGCTGATTACAGGTGGGAATAGTGGTATCGGCAAAGTCACCGCTATGGATTTGTCCAAACGCGGTGCAAAGGTTTTTATAGCATGTCGTGAAAGCGAGAAAACTGAAGCAGCGCTAGCAGAATTCAACTCCGTGGCGCCTGTCCCGGTTGAGAATTTACCAGTGGAACTTGCAAGTCTTAAATCTGTACGCAGACTCATTGAGCAATGCCAGTCAAAGTTCGACCAACTAGACGTACTGATTAACAACGCAGGTGTCTTCCCCATCAAGCAACAGTTAACTGAAGATGGATTTGAGATGCAATTCGGTGTGAATCATCTTTCCCACTTTTTGTTAACTCAAGGTCTGCTGGAAAACCTGAAGAAGTGTGACAATGCGAGGGTCATTACCGTGTCCTCGAAACTACATAAAAAAGGTGCGATTGATTTTGATAGTTTCAAAGGCGAAAAACCCTACAACAGTCAAATTGCCTATGGTCAATCCAAATTAGCCAATGTCCTATTCGCCGCCGAGTTGGCTAGACGGCTGAAAGGTACCGGAGTGACGTCAAATGCACTACACCCAGGCGCTGTGCGAACCGATATCATCCGTGATCTACCATGGATAGTCAGAAAGGTCATTTACCTAATGTTCATTGACGTTGAGAAAGGTGCGAAAACTAATATTCAACTTGCAAGCGATGAATCGTTGACGTCTGTGACAGGAAAGTATTTTGACCAAACCAAACTAGACGAATGTTCGCCTTTAGCTGACGATATTGAACTATGCGAACGTCTCTGGACAGAAAGTGAACAGCTCGTTTCATAGAGCCATTATTGGCTTATTACATACCCGGAGGGGAAACGATCGATGCCTCGTAAAAATTGGCGCTCACATTCTTAGGTGGATGAGCGCCCATTGCCGCTTGAAACTCGGCCATGTGAGGCGTTGCAAAGTGCGCAACTAGCGCTTCCATCGAATCCCAATGTTCTGTGATTCGCAACTTTGTCGAGTCACCAAGTTCTACTGAGAAAGTGTAGTCGTGGCAACCAGCTTCTGCTCGGCTGGCAGTCTCCATAGAGGCAATCACGCTCTTCATGGCATCTATATCTGCTACTGTGCTTTCAATTTCTGCGTTAACAATAATCATAAAGTGCGCCTTTTTTGTTGGTAACCGCCATCGGTTAGGAAGCCCTTGAATTCAAATCACTTCTGTCTAGTTTGTCTTAGGGTAGTTTCCATCATTTGCTGGCCAATAAGAAGTGAAGAAGGAGTGCGCAGTGCAGCATCGTATTTCACCAACATCAAACATGATCGACAAAGGCATATTGAGTTGGACTAAAAAGGCAGGTCGGCAAGGTCAACGTTACCACCGGTTAAAACCAGGCATATTTTTCGATTATGAAACAGCTGGGGATATTTGATCACTGCCGCGAGTGTGACTGCGGAAGACGGTTCTACCACCTGTTTCAATCGAGACCATATGAGTCTCATCGCAGAAATAATCTCTTCTTCGCTGACCAACAAAATGTTATCAACCAACTCACGAATCATACTGAAGTTCTTTTCACCTAAGGTGGTTTGCAGGCCATCGGCGATCGTGTTCGGAATATGTTCGGTGACTCGTACGCCGGACGTAAATGAGCGGTAAGCATCACCTGCCATTTCTGGCTCAGCACCATAAACCTTCACATCGGACATTGACTTGAAGACACAGCTCGAACCTGCCAGTAAACCGCCACCACCGACCGGTAAGACAACTCCATCAAGATCATCAACCTGTTCAAGAATTTCCAGTGCCGTGGTTCCCTGCCCTGCAATCACGCGTTCATCATCATAGGGATGAACCACGGTGGCGTGGGTCTCAGACACAACCTGCTTAAGGATCGCCTCCCGAGCAACAAGACTGGATTCACAGCGAATGACCAGACCACCGTAACCTTCAATAGCGGCAACCTTCGCGAGCTTCGCATTGTTGGGTACAACAATGTGAGCTGGAATACCTCGAAGCTGAGCAGCCCTCGCAAGAGCGGCTCCGTGATTGCCAGAGGAATGGGTCGCAACGCCAGGCTTCGCCTCGGCATCAGACAGTGAAAAAACCGTGTTGGCGGCGCCTCGCGCTTTGAAAGCGCCTACCTTCTGAAGGTGTTCACACTTAAATAGCAGCGTTGCACCGGTCTCTCGATTAAGCTGCTCGCTCGACAACACCGGCGTCTCGTGAATATAAGGACGGATCCTTTCACGAGCTGCCAAAATGTCATTGAGAGTGACAGCCAATTTAGCTGATCACGTCTTCTGCTAATTTGGTCATACCGGCAACTGGATCAGACCCGAGCGCAAATATCGGCACGACCAATCTGTGGCAGCCAGCCGCCTGCATCGTCTCAACAGCCTCTCTGCCACCCTGGCCGGGCCACATGCAGGTAATTTCAATTTCACTAAAGTCGCGGTCAATTTTGTCACACTCGGCACGAATCTTGTCCAAGTGGATTTTCAGTTCTGCGGGGTCAGAAGTCGGCGCATACCAACCATTGCCCAACGTCGCGATGCGTTGATGAATCTTGCCTTTAATACCGCCCATAATGACGGGCATCGGATTCTGCGTGGGCACTGGGTAACTTTTAAAACCCGTCCAGTTAATAAACTCACTTGAGTGTTCTACGGTTTCGCCGGACCAGACTTTGCGCATTGCCGCGACGTAGTCGTCAAAGCGCGCTCCTCTCTTTTCAAAGGGTACACCGAGAGCCGAAAACTCTTCTTGCAACCAACCGATACCCACGCCGAGCATAAATCGGCCGCCAGAGATCATATCTAGGCTCGCGGTTTGTTTCGCGACGTAAAGAGGGTTGGCCTGAGACAGAATGTTGACCCCAGTACCCAAACGTAGGGTTTTTGTTTTTGTAGCAATTGCAGTGAGCGCAATCAAAGGATCAATAAAATTAGTGTCAGGCGCGGCGCCCATTTTTCCCGAGGCGTCGTAGGGATATTTCGACTTGTAATCCTCCGGCACAATGACGTGTTCAAAAGTCCAGACGGACTCGTAACCTAAATTCTCAGCGAGTTGCGCCATACCGATCATTTGCTCAGTAGAATTGACGCCGATATTGATAGGGATTAAACCTATTTTCATATCTATTCTCCTAAATTTTTTGTTCTATTTTGGCCCAGGTATCACGTAAACCGACAGTACGATTGAACACCAGATTGTCTGCCGTCGAATCAACACTATCGATACAAAAATAACCTTCCCGCTCAAACTGAAAGTGATCTTCTATCGATGCAGATTGCAGACTCGGTTCAACGAAGCCTTGTTGTATAATCACAGATTCATTATTAAGCAAATCTCGATAATCCGATTCCGAGGCGTCGGGAAAATCAACTGTAAAAAGTGGATCGTAAACTCGAATTTCCGCCGCTAACGCTGTCGCAACTGCGACCCAATGAATGACGCCCCGTATTTTACGACCCTCGGGATTAACACCCAGCGTGTCCGCATCATAGGTACAACGGATCAGAGTGATTTTGCCATGCTCATCGGTCTCAACTTCATTGGCTTTAATCACGTAGCCATAACGCAATCGTACTTCGCCGCCTAAAACCATTCTCTTGTATTTGCGATTTGCTTCTTCTCGAAAGTCTGCCCTATCGATATAAATCTCTCGACTAAAAGGCACCTGCCTGATGCCTAACGATTCATCTTTGGGGTGATTGGGGACATCTAGCATTTCATTCTGATCTACTGGGTAATTGTCGATGACAATCTTCACTGGATCCAGCACACCCATCACTCTAGGCGCCTTATCATCAAGGTCATCACGAATACAGCTTTGGAGTGAGGCTAGCTCGACGTTGTTGTCACTCTTTGTGACCCCAATACGACGACAAAAATCACGGATCGAGGCAGCGGTAAAACCACGGCGACGCATACCCGCAATAGTCGGCAGTCTGGGATCGTCCCAGCCTGACACCATGTTTTCTTCCACAAGCTGTTTCAACTTGCGTTTGCTCATCACGGTGTACTGAAGATTGAGTCGGGAAAACTCAATCTGCTGAGGATGGCAATTCATCTTGAGATTATCGAGCACCCAGTCATATAGCGGTCTGTGATCCTCAAAACCTATATCGCACAAGGAATGAGTAATGCCTTCCAATGAATCTGATATGCAGTGGGTATAGTCGTACAGAGGATAGATACACCACGCGTCACCCGTTTGGTGATGGTGCACGTGCCGAATACGATAGATCGCAGGATCTCGCATGTTGATGTTAGGGGACGCCATATCGATCTTGAGACGAAGGATGTGTTCTCCATCGGCAAATTCGCCGGCTCTCATGCGCCGAAACATGTCGAGATTTTCATCAATGGTTCTGCTTCGATAAGGACTGTCTTTACCTGGTGCCTTTAAAGTTCCGCGATACTCGCGAATTTCATCAGCCGTTAACGAATCAACGTAGGCGAGATCATCCTTGATAAACTGTTCGGCAAATTGATACAGCTGCTCAAAGTAGTCCGAAGCATTTCGCGCCTCCAGCCACTCAAAACCTAACCAGGAAATATCCTCTTTCATCGATTCCATAAACTCGATGCTTTCCTTGAGAGGGTTTGTGTCATCAAAACGCAAGTAGGTTGATCCACCAAATTCTTTAGCCATACCGAAACTGAGGCAGATTGCTTTGGCATGACCAATGTGCAAATAACCGTTGGGTTCCGGTGGAAATCGAGTCACCACATTGCCCGAGTTTTTACCCGACCGGACATCCTTCTCGATGATGGTGCGGATAAAATTCGAAGGATATTTTTCTGTATCTTCAATCATAACCAATTACACATTTATTGTCACTGTTTGCAAAAAGGGAAAACTATTCAAAAAAGAAGGCGCCAGTGCAAGTCAAACACACCATGACGAGCAGCAACCATTTTAACGTAGATTGAGAGACGTTGATCGCAAATTTCACACTTAAACTTGCGCCGACCATGGTTCCGGCTGCCAGTATCAAACCTGGCACCCACATCACCTGATCGCGAGCAATGAACACCACCAGGGCAACAATAGAAAAGATGCCGGTTGCGACCATCTTAAGGGCGTTTGCCCGCACCAGGTCGTAGCGCAAACTGCCAGCAAGGGCCGCTAGCAAAATAAAACCAACTCCCGCCTGGACGAACCCGCCGTAGACGCCGGCGATAAATAACGCCACAAATCCAGTCGGCTTCTCAAACACACCAAAAGCCTTGGTCCCGGCCGGTGGCGCAACACCATCGGGTTTCACAATCATGTAAACCGCCATCAACACCATTGTGATCAGCAGTGTCGGTTTGAGATAGCTGACCGGCAAATATGACGCGAGAAGTGAACCCACCAGGGCTCCGACCACCGTTGGCACCAGCATAGGCAGGATAGCTGAGGAATCCAGGCGATCATAATTTTTAAAGCCTCGGACAGCGGTCGCTGATTGTAGAAACACACCAACTCGATTGGTGGCATTGGCAATATCTGCAGGAATACCGAGCATCATCAATGCCGGTAGGGTCAACATCGATCCGCCGCCAGCAAGGGTGTTGATAAAGCCCCCCACAAAGCCTGCTAGCACCAGTAGCACAACACTGAGGACGTTATAGTCGAGTTCTACGGGAGACACAAAAACTAGGACCAATTTGAGCAAACGCGAATGTTAGGCTCTTCCCGAAATATGTCAATGGGGCGGTCATCCGTGGGGCGGCCATCCGTGGGGCGGCCATCCGAGGCCGCCAAACCGGCACGGCCAAGAGCCTGCAGGATATGGCGGTTGTGCATCGACACCATCGTGGCTATGATGCGCTGATGAGGTACAACACCAACCAGCGGATAGGTAACAAACAGCTCCAGATAGCGAATGGCTATTTCTGGGCGGGCTATTATTTTTTTACTAATAGTTAACCGCTGTAAGAGTTAGGCGGTTTTATCCGCCGACAGGAAACCCCGATAGGCGGATGCTTACCGGGGTTTTTTTATGGATCTTGATTTTTGACTTTTGAAAAAGAGAAACGGACGAGCTAATGACTGAAATTAAACTGGACGATGTAAACGTGTTAAGCGAAGAAACTCTGATCACACCCACCCATCTAAAGGAGATGGTTCCCGCGTCGGATCACGCACTGGCAACAGTTGCAGAAGGCCGATTGACCATTAAGCGTATTCTCAATCGAGAAGACCCTCGATTGTTTCTGGTCGTGGGCCCCTGCTCTATTCATGATGAAAAAGCTGCCATGGACTATGCCAAACGGCTAAAGGCGCTGGCAGACGAAGTCTCGGACACGTTATTTTTGGTCATGCGAGTTTATTTTGAGAAGCCCCGCACCACCGTTGGTTGGAAGGGTTATATCAATGACCCTGATATGGACGACTCATTTAACATTCGCAAAGGTTTGGAGATGGGCAGGAAACTGCTAGTAGACCTCGCAGAAATGGGCTTGCCTACATCGACGGAAGCCCTCGACCCCGTATCACCTCAGTATCTACAGGACATGATTTCCTGGAGTGCCATTGGCGCCAGAACCACGGAATCTCAAACCCACAGGGAAATGGCCAGCGGCCTGTCTTCAGCGGTCGGGTTCAAGAACGGTACTGACGGTGGTTTAGAAGTGGCAATCAACGCCCTGCAGTCTGTTTCAGCACCCCACCGATTTCTAGGCATTAACCACGAGGGCGAAGTGGCCATCATTCATACTCGAGGCAATGGCCATGCACATATCGTATTGCGAGGCGGCGGCGGAAAAACCAACTACGATGCTGAAAGCGTCGCAGTTTGCGAACAGCAGTTGCTCAAAAATGGTATTGCCGCCAATGTAATGATTGATTGCAGCCATGCAAACTCTGAAAAGCAGCATGAGCGCCAGATCAGTGTCATGACTGATGTTGCGGATCAAATTGCTGGCGGTAACCAGTCAATCATCGGCTTTATGCTCGAGAGCCATATCAACGCCGGTAATCAAAAGGTTCCAGAAGATATCAGCCAACTGGCCTATGGGGTTTCGATTACAGATGCCTGCGTGGACTGGGAAACAACGGAGAAAATGATTCGCAATCTGAGGGACAAAGTTAAACCTGTACTGGCGGACCGAACTGCACCGGCTCTCGCGAGCGAACTAAAAGCCGGTTAAGGCAGCAGCGCCTACGGATAGTAGGCGTTTTCTGTTTGGGAATGATCGGTTACGTCACGAATAGCCTTTAGCTGAGGCAACTGCTCCAGTAAAGTTTTCTCAACACCTTCTTTGAGGGTTACATCCACCATGCCACAACCCTGACAACCACCGCCAAACTGCAGAATCGCGACTTCATCTTCAATCAGTTCAACAAGTGAGACATTGCCACCGTGGGATGCCAGACCAGGATTTACCTGGCTATGTAGAATGTAGTTCACCTTGTCTTCAAGAGAACTATCCTCAGAAACCTTGGGTACCTTTGAGTTGGGTGCTTTGATGGTGAGCTGCCCACCCATACGATCCGCCGCGTAATCAACCAGACCGTCTTCCAGAAAAGGGATGCTGCGGTCATCGACCCAACAGATAAAATCGGCATATTCAACACGATTGTCGTCTTCCTGCTCTTCTCCTGGCTTGCAATAAGCCAGACACGTTTCTGCCGTTGGAGTGCCGGGATCAGTAATAAAAATGCGGATACCAATATCCGGTGTGTCCTGCTTTGTAAGCAGCTCTACTAAGTACTGTTGGGCGGATTCTGTAATTTCAATCATAAGGGTACCTCTCAATTACCAAAGAGTTTACTAAATCAAACTGGCTCTGGCCAATGAAACAATATAACCATGCTCGTAAGCCCATGCTTTTACAGTGGTTTTTCCTTGCTGCTAATAGAACTCATGAACCTGATTCATAGTCGATGCTCAACATCTTCAAAGTCCACAGGCAGCCAAAATGCTAGACTTGCGGCGATTTTTACCGATACCTTAAATATGAAACTGTCACCGCGATATCAAAATCTTACTGATCTGCTGCAATCTCGCATCCTGGTTATGGATGGGGCCATGGGCACCATGATTCAAGAGTTGAAGCTTACTGAAGAAGACTACCGGGGTTCGCGTTTTAAAGACTTCCATCGGGACGTGAAGGGGAATAATGAATTGCTCGCCCTCACTCAACGCGAAGCGCTTAAAAATATCCATCTGGAATATCTCAATGCCGGCTCAGACATCATTGAAACCAACACTTTCACGGCCAATCGAACGTCCCAGTCAGACTATGATATGCAGGATCTCAGTTACGAAATTAACCGGGAAGCTTCGAGGCTCGCCCGGGAAGCCGCAGATGAAGTTGAAACCGATGCTAAGCCAAGATTTGTCGCAGGCGCAGTAGGACCAACCACTCGCGCAGCCAGCCTTTCCCCTGACGTCAACGACCCTGGTTACCGAAGCGTGACCTTTGATGAACTGGTTGAGGACTATTCCGAGGCGATCCACGGTTTGATCGATGGTGGCTCAGACATCATTCTGATCGAAACGATTTTTGACGTGTTGAACTCAAAGGCAGCCATCTACGCGGCCCTTAAAGTCTTTGATGATATTGGTACTCGATATCCCATTATGATCTCCGGGACGATTACCGATGCCAGCGGTCGCTTGCTTTCAGGTCAAACCGTGGAAGCATTCTGGGCCTCAATCAGGCATGCAAAACCGATATCCGTTGGCTTCAACTGCGCCCTCGGCGCTGATGAACTGCGCCCCTATATGGCTGATATTTCACGCATCGCCGATTGCCTGGTGAGTTCTTATCCGAACCGTGGTCTGCCGAACGAATTTGGTGAGTACGATGAAACCGTGGCGGAAATGACTAGCTCCATTCAGAGTTACCTCGACGCGAGCCTTATTAATATCGTCGGCGGCTGTTGCGGTACTACTCCAGACCATATTGAAGCTTTCACCAAATTGGTGAAAGGCGTCTCGCCGCGCAAACCGGCTGCCTCTAGCACCGATTGCCATTTAAGTGGTCTAGAACCATTTAACATCAATCCAGAATCACTATTCGTGAATGTTGGGGAACGAACCAATGTCACGGGCTCTGCCAAGTTCGCCCGATTAATTCGCGAAGAAAACTACGAGGCAGCACTGGCAGTTGCGCAGCAGCAAGTTGACAGCGGTGCCCAGATCATCGATATCAACATGGACGAAGGCATGCTGGATTCTAAAGCAGCCATGGTCAAATTTTTGAACCTGATAGCCGCCGAGCCTGACATTTGCCGGGTTCCGATTATGGTTGATTCCTCGAAATGGGAAATCATCGAAGCTGGTTTGAAGTGTCTGCAGGGCAAGTCGATCGTGAATTCCATTAGTCTTAAAGCGGGTGAAGCAGAATTCCGCGAACAGGCTCGCATCTGTCGCCGCCACGGCGCTGCCGTTGTTGTCATGGCTTTTGATGAAGAAGGCCAGGCAGATACTCTCGAGCGAAAGAAAGAAATTTGTACACGTTGTTACAACATTCTGGTGAATGAAGAAGACTTTCCACCGGAAGACATTATTTTTGACCCGAATGTATTCGCCGTCGCCACCGGCATCGACGAACACGCCAACTATGGCAAGGACTTTATTGATGCCTGCACTTTCATCAAAGCGAACCTTCCCCATGCAAAATTATCGGGCGGCATTAGTAATGTGTCCTTCTCCTTTCGCGGTAATAATCTAGTCCGGGAAGCGATTCATGCGGTTTTTCTTTATCACGCCATCCGCGCCGGACTCACCATGGGCATCGTCAATGCCGGACAGCTCGCCATCTACGAAGAAGTACCCAAGGACCTGCGAGACAAGATAGAAGATGTGATTCTCAACCGCACGTCGGATGCTGCAGAAGCACTATTAGAAATTGCTGAACGATACACTGGCAAAGGCAGTGTGGCCCGGACCGAAGACCTGAGCTGGCGGGAAGAAAGCGTTGAAGAACGTCTCGCCCACGCCCTGGTTAAAGGCATCAATACTTATGTTGTAGAAGACACCGAAGAAGCGCGATTAGCTGCCGATCGACCCATTGAAATTATCGAAGGCCCACTCATGTCTGGCATGAACCGAGTCGGCGATCTATTCGGCGCCGGTAAAATGTTTTTGCCTCAGGTGGTTAAAAGCGCTCGGGTCATGAAGCAGGCCGTGGCCCATCTGATTCCCTACATTGAAGATGAAAAAACCGAAGAATCCAGAGCCAAAGGCAAGATTTTGATGGCGACCGTTAAGGGCGACGTTCACGATATTGGGAAAAATATCGTCGGGGTTGTCCTGCAGTGTAATAACTACGACGTTATCGATCTCGGGGTTATGGTATCGACTGATAAAATCATTGCAGCGGCAAAAGAACATAAGGTCGATATCATCGGCTTAAGCGGCCTGATCACGCCTTCATTAGACGAGATGGTTTTTGTGGCGTCTGAACTTCAGCGGCAAGGCATCAACCTACCCCTGCTGATTGGTGGCGCCACCACATCGAAAGCCCATACCTCTGTCAAAATCGAACCCTGTTACCAGGATGAAGTGACGGTGTATGTATCCGATGCTTCTCGTGCTGTTGGGGTTGCAACCAAACTCATGAGCGAAAGTCTAAAAGACGAATTTTGTGCTGACTTGCGAGTTGAGTACGAAAAGATTCGAGTGCGCAACAAGAATCGCCGGCCAAAGGGTAATACCCTACGCTATCAAGATGCCGTGGATAATCGCACGCCTATCGTATGGGAAGGATATCAACCTCCTAAACCAACATTCCTCGGCGTAAAAGTCATCGACGATTATCCGCTGCAAGAACTGGTCGACTACATCGATTGGACGCCTTTTTTCATTACCTGGGAATTGGCCGGTAAATACCCGAAGATCCTCGAGGATGAGGTGGTAGGCGAAGTAGCTCGAAACTTATTCGCTGATGCTCAAGCCATGCTGAAACGAATTATTGATGAGAAGCTCATCAAGGCAAACGCCGTCATCGGCTTCTGGCCAGCAAATGGCGTTAACGATGATGACATTGAATTGTATGCTGACGAAGATCGAACGGAAGCGACTCAACTGTTACATCATTTACGTCAGCAAACTGACAAGCCCAATGAAAAGCCGAACCACTGTTTGGCGGACTTTATTGCGCCGAAAGAAACCGGCATAAAAGATTATATCGGCGGATTTGTCGTGAGTGCGGGACATGGCGTCAATGCCCTTGCCGCAGAATTTGAAGCCAACCAAGATGATTACAACTCGATTCTGTTGAAGGCGCTAGCGGATCGCCTGGCCGAAGCCCTCGCCGAGCGTATGCACGAACGAGTTCGTCAGGAATTTTGGGGCTATGCTGCCGATGAAGTGCTCGACAATGCTGCCCTGATCAAAGAGTCCTATCAAGGCATCAGACCGGCGCCTGGATACCCCGCCTGCCCGGACCACACAGAAAAGGGGACGTTGTTTAAATTGTTGGATGCGCCGCAAAAAATTGGTGTTGATATCACAGAGCACTATGCGATGACGCCTGCCTCATCGGTAAGCGGATTTTACTTCTCCCACCCAGATTCCCAGTACTTCGGTTTAGGCAAGATAGATAAGGATCAAGTTGAAAGCTACGCGGAGCGTAAAGGGCAATCGATCGAGGTGACCGAGCGTTGGTTATCCCCGGTGCTCGGCTACAAGTAGTAGGGATAATAGAGAACTGAGGCAGACGATAGGGAAATAAGGATCTGGTACAATTGTCAGGACCGAATTTTTAAGAGTTTTCCATGCCTGAGAGCAATGAACCCGACGAACCTTCCGCCGGCAATAAACCGTCCTTTCTTCAAGTCATGATGAGCGTACTTGCGGCTGCTATTGGCGTGCAGTCCGCAAAAAATCGGGAACGGGATTTCAGTCAGAGTAGCCCAATGCCCTATATCGTAGGCGGACTGATCTTTACGGTACTGTTTGTGTGTTCAATCATCGGTGTTGTCATGCTCGTCGTCCCCTAGAGGAGAGAACTGAAGCTTAACTACTGAGCTGAACTCGAAAGCTGAACTCTAACGATGTATTACAGCGAGAATTTAACAATCTACTGATTCGCGACCCAATATAGGGCAATCACAACCGCGATTAAGACAAGCGCTACGGCGCTAATTGCATCTGCACTACTGTCTTCGCTATCTGCTTCAACTGCTGATGATTCAACGGCTTCATGGTCAGTCATATGCACTCCAAATAAGATCAATGTTTATCCAGTATACGTCTGGTGAGGCAAAGATACGACCGCGCTGTGCGGCATTTTTTGCTATAATGCGCGCCGGCCAGATCAGAGATATGCCTCGTGCTTCTATTGATATAGAAATTGATTATTTTCGCATCCCGCGCCAACTGGTACATTGGCGCCCACACAAGACAGCAGGAACTGCATGTACGTTTACGATAAACATGACCAGCAGATGGTCGACGAACGAGTTTCCCAGTATCGCGACCAAACCAGTCGCTTTCTTTCCGGTGAACTCTCGGATGAAGAGTTTCTCCATCTTCGGCTTCGAAACGGACTTTATATACAACGTCTCGCGCCGATGCTCAGAATCGCGGTACCTTACGGTATGTTGTCCAGCGTCCAATTACGCAAACTGGCTTACATTACCCGCCATTTCGATAAAGGTTATGCCCACCTGACAACTCGGCAAAATGTTCAATTGAATTGGCCAAAGCTTGAGGAAGTGCCCGATATTTTGGCAGAGCTTGCCAGTGTCGAGATGCACGCTATACAAACCAGCGGTAATTGCATTCGCAATACAACATCCGATCAATACGCTGGTGTCGCGACCGATGAAATTGAAGATAGCCGCCCATGGGCAGAGCTCATTCGTCAGTGGTCTACCTTCCATCCTGAATTCAACTGGCTACCTCGAAAGTTCAAAATCGCTGTGACTGGCGCTCGAGAAGACCGCGCCGCTGTTCAAGTCCACGATATTGGCATTCGCATGATTGAGCAGGATGGCGAAGTCGGCTTTCAGATCTTGGCGGGCGGCGGACTCGGCAGAACCCCAGTAATTGCGCCGGTTATTCGCGAATTTTTGCCGAAACACCATCTTCTGACCTACCTTGAAGCCATTCTCCGCGTCTATAACCGCTATGGTCGTCGGGACAACAAATTTAAAGCTCGAATCAAAATACTCGTACGCGCGATGAAGCCTGAAGTATTTGCCGAGAAAGTTGAAGCAGAATGGGCAACCATCAAAAACGGTCCAGAAACATTAACCGACGCAGAAATTGAGCGCGCCAAATCCTTCTTCACCAAACCTGCTTACGAGAAACTGCCTGAAACCGATGCTGGATATGAGCAAGCACTCAAACAAGATTTCGGCTTTAAGACCTGGATTGGCCGCAACGTCAAAGACCACCAGCAATCGGGTTATGCCATTGTGAACCTCGCTGTGAAAGAAACCAGCGTGGCACCCGGTGATGTCACCGATGAGCAGATTGAAACTATCGCGGATCTAGCAGATCGTTATAGCTTTGGCGAGATTCGAGTGACCCATGAACAAAATGCGACCCTAGCTGACGTGAAGATTTCCGAACTCTATGCACTCTGGAAAGAACTATGTGATGCGGAGTTGGCAACGCCGAATCTTGGCCTGTTAACCGATATCATCTGCTGCCCCGGTGGCGATTACTGTTCGCTTGCCAACGCGAAGTCGATCCCTGTTGCAGAGGCCATCCAACGAAGATTTGATGATCTTGATTACCTACACGATCTCGGTGATTTGGATATCAACATTTCAGGTTGCATGAACGCCTGCGGCCATCACCACGTGGGTAACATCGGTATTCTCGGCGTCGACAAAAAAGGCGAAGAGTGGTATCAGGTTTCTGTCGGCGGATCCGCCTATTCCGACGCGGCACTGGCTCAAATTCTAGG